>DATHJP010000872.1:0-4127 GCA_035489695.1 Terriglobales bacterium | reverse complement strand
TGGCGGTGTTGGCACCAATCCCAAGCGCGAGGGTCAGCGCGGCCACGGCGGTGAAGCCGGGGTTTTTCCTCAACTGACGAAGGGCGAATTTGAGGTCGTTCATAAGAAGTCAAAAGTGATCAGTGACAAGTGATGACTTGGTTTAAGAACATGGGGTTTCCAGCTTTCTTCGCAGGGCGTTGAGCATGCGACGCAGTTCTTCTATTAAAGCAACAGCCTTTTCGGTTGGCGTTGCCTCGACATGGCCAAGGTCAATGGCCAGGGTGAGTTGTGTGTCGAGTTCGGCCGGCGAGCCTTCTGCCTGCGCAATGAACTGAATAAACTCGCGCGTGCCGCGAGGGGCCTGCCCCTCCGCGATGCTTGACGGAATCGACACGGCGGCTCGCCGCATCTGGCTTGTCAATCCAAACTTCTCTTCGGCAGGGAAGCCTTGGGTTAGTTCATAGACCTGCCTTGCCAGAGCCATCGACTTCTGCCAGACGATCAGATCACGATAGCTGCCAGGCTTTTTGGCTTCGCTTTGATTCATGCGCTCACGACTCATCACTCGTCACTTGTCACTCCGTTCTCAGTGCCTCCATGGGATCGACGTTGGCCGCGTTCCGCGCCGGCAGCCAGCAGGCGAACAGCGCGATGCCGAGCAGCAGGAACGAAACACCGGCAAAGGTGAGCGGATCGGTGGGTTTGATTTCGAACAGCAACCGTTGCATCAGCCGTGTCAGCCCCAATGCCAGCCCGACCCCGAAGCCCACTCCGATCAAAACCGTCTTCAGCCCCTGGCCGATGATCAATGCGAACACGTCGATTCTTTCCGCGCCCAGCGCCATCCGTACGCCAATCTCCCGTCCGCGCTGCTGGACGGAAAAATGCATGACGGCGTACGTTCCTATGCCGGCAAGCAACAGCGCCAC
The DNA here is from genome assembly GCA_035489695.1 of Terriglobales bacterium. Lineage (GTDB taxonomy): Bacteria > Acidobacteriota > Terriglobia > Terriglobales > Acidobacteriaceae > 40CM-3-55-5. The sequence continues at coordinate 3,216 of DATHJP010000872.1, read as the reverse complement.
GAGCGAGAAGGCCGACAATAACGAGGTTTGAAATCTTCGTTCGAAGAGCGATGCGCCGAGGCGCCTTTCCAGGGTGGAAATTCCATAAACGGCGACGCTCTTGTCCAGAGCATGAACCTCCTGACGCACTCTTTCGGCGAGCGCCGGAGGATTCGACGCGGTCCTGACCAGGAGTTCCATATTCATGGACGGCAACTGGGCCAGCGGTCGGAAAACTTGTGGCAATGGGGCGCGTTCCAAGCGTTCCCGCCGCATGTCGCTGGCGACCCCCACCACGGTCAGCCAGGGCGCGTTCGAGTCCGCGCGGCCTATCTTAAATCGCCTTCCGAGAGGATCCCTCCCGGGCCAAAACCGGCGCGCCATCATCTCATTGATGATCGCGACCGGCGGAGATCCTTTCCGATCGCTTTCATCGAATAAACGTCCCCGCAGCAAGGGCGCTCCAATGGCCCGAAACCACGATGAAGTGATCGAGTCCCGGCGCACTTGCGTCTCCTCTGCCGAGGTATCGATTGCCGCGCCTTCGACGGCGATGCGGCCGCCGGCATTGCCTCCGCCAAAGACATCGTCGATCAATCCGGCGCTTTCCACGACCGGCAGGGCTTCAAAGCGCTGGATCAATTCCTGGTAAAATAGGAGGGCTTCGTCATCGCTTCGGTTTTTTGGAAATTTGACATTGGCGCAAAATACATGCTCTGGATTGAAGCCGGCGTCCAGCGCCCGAACCGATTGAAAACTGCGCAGCAGCAATCCAGCTCCGAACAAAAAGAGGAAGGCGAGCGCCACTTCGCCGATGATCAAAGCGTGCCGGAATGAGGCTTGTCTCGATGCTCCGGTTCCCCTCGCGCCTTCCTTCAGAGATTCGTGAATGTCGAGATGGCGGGTTTGCAGCCCGGGAATGACTCCGAAGATCAACGTCACCAGCGCGGTCAACGCGAGCGCGAAACAAATGACAACGGCGTCAATATGGACGTCCCCGAGCCGCGGAATTCGGTTGCCGGCGAAAGCGCGCACAACCCGGACGATGCCATCGGCCAGCGCGACTCCTCCCAATCCGCCGAGCAGTCCGATCGGCAGGCACTCCACGCCCAGTTGCCGCACCATGCGAAACTGGCTTGCGCCCAGTGCCAATCGGGTCGCCATTTCCCTTAGTCGGGCGACCCCTCGCACGAGCAGCAGATTGAGAAGATTCGAGCAACCGATGAGCAGCACCGAAAGCACAGCGCTGAAAAGGATCCAAAAGGCGAGCCGCAGATTCGATCCGGTGATTTCCTCGGACAATCGAACGATTCGGGCCCTGAGCCCCTGGTTCTCATTCGCATACTCGCTGGCCAGTCTCGCGGCGACGCCGCGCAATTCCGTCTCCGCCTGTGCCAGGCTCCGGTCCTGCTTTAACCGCCCGACCACAAACCACTGCCCGATGCCGCGCGCGACGGCCGGCTCAGACGGCTGAAGTTCCCAAAATTCAGTGTCCTCCCCTGGAAAGGCGAAACCTTCCGGCATCACGCCTATGATTTCCGCCGCTCGTCCGTCGATTTCCATGGTTCGTCCCACCACATTGGAAGCTCCGGCGAACCAATCTTGCCAAAGGTGATGACTCACGATGGCCAGATGGGATCCTCGCTTTTCTTCTTCCGCCGAAAACGATTGGCCGAGGGCAGGCGAAGCTCCGAGCAGAGAGAAGAAACCGGCTGAAACCCGGGCGGCACTGACCTTCTCTGTGCGTTCAGCCACGGTGAGCAGGCAGGTGAACCCATCGTAGAGGTCCAACTCTTCAAAGGCGGAACATTGCTTTTTCCAATCCGCGTAATTTCCGTAAGATGAGCGCTCGTTGCGGGACGCTGACGATTCGGTCCACACCATGACCAGACGTTCCGCTTCACGATACGGCAGTGGCCGAAAAATGATCCCATTGATAAGGCTGAACACCGCCGTGCTCCCGCCAATTCCGAGCGCAAGCGTTAGCACGGCCACGGCGGTGAAACCCGGATTCTTCAGCAGTTGGCGAAAGGCGAATTTGAGATCATTCATAGCGCAATGCCTCCATCGGATCGACTTTCGTCCCTTTCCGAGCTGGGAGATAGCCCGCGAGTATTGTCGCGGCAATCAGGAGCCCCGAGGCGACAGAAATGGAGATTGGGTCTATCGGTGGCAACCCGTAGAGCTGCGTGGAGATCAGACGTTGCGCGGCCAGCACGGCTGGTGCTCCGACGACCAGTCCGATAACGAGGACGAGGATTGTTTGCCTCAGAATTAGCGAAAGAACCTGATTTCGTTTTGCACCAAGAGCCATCCGGATTCCGATTTCTCGCGTTTGTCGGGTGACTGAATACGAGGTCACTCCATATATGCCTATGCAGGCGAGGAACAACGCAAGCAGGGCAAAGAAACCGGAAAGCTTCGCGATTAAGCGCTGGTCCACAATCGATCGGTCGATCTGTTGCACCAGAGTTCGTGCGTCGGAGATGGGAAGATTGGGATCGACTTTCGCTACCGCCGAGCGAACGGCTGTAATCGCAGCCGCAAGGTCGCCAGAAAAACGAACTTCAAAATCGCCCAGGTATTGGATTCTTTGCGCGTGAGGGTAATAGGCGGCCGCGTTTGCCGCTTCACGCAGGTTAAAGTACTTCGCGTCTTTTACCACCCCGATGATTTCTCTTTCGTTCTCTGCTCCGGCTTCAGGTCCGCCGATATGAAAATGCTGTCCGATGGGCGACTGGCCAGGGAAATACCGTTTCGCCAAGGTTTCATTCACCACTGCGACCTTGGTAGAGTTTTTCGTGTCGTGAGCGCCGAAAGATCGACCCATCAACAGCGGGATGCCCATCGTCGCGAAATACCCCGGTCCAACGACATTGTGCGAAACGATGCGGTCGCCGTTTTCAAGCGGTGTCGCCGTGCTGATGCGGGTAGTCCATCCCCCTTGATTGAAGGTGAAAAAAGAAAAGCTGGCGGCGTGAATACCTGGCAAGGCGCTGACTCGCTGTTCGATCTCCTGGTAAAGCCTGAGCAGGCGTGAATCCTCTTTGTAACCAGCGGAGGATTCATCGACCTGGAACAGGAGAACGTTCTCCTTCGTGAAACCCATATCCATGCGAGTGAGATTCACGAGAGTTCGAAGGAATAGACCGCCACCAGTCAGCAAAGCCAGCCACAGAGCGACCTGGCCCGCCAGCAGAGTGCGTGCGAGCGTGTGCCGACTTCGAGCTGGAGCCG
>DATHJP010000871.1:0-3944 GCA_035489695.1 Terriglobales bacterium | reverse complement strand
GAACCTGGTGGCAGCGGGCGGAACCAGCATGTTCGCGGCGCCCAGCGTGAGTCCCGCTTATCTGGGAGTTGGATACATCATTGGGCTGCGTCTCGCCGCCCTTCAATTTGCCGGCGGTGTGCTGGCTTGGGGATTGATGGTTCCGCTGCTCATCTTTTTTCTCGGCCCTCAACTCAAACAATACCTGCCATCGGACACGCCCGATAATTGGGCGGCCATCGCGGCGGCGGTATGGCGGTTCATCGTCCGCCCCATAGCCGTGGGCGGAATGCTGGTGGGGGCCGCTTACACGCTATTCAAAATGCGCACGAGCCTAACCGCCGGCCTGGGGAAAGCATTCTCTGATCTAAAACAAACCGCCGCTCAGCGGGCTAAGCTTTCACGCACCGAACAATATATGAGTTCGAAGGTTGTCTTCGGACTGATTGGCCTCATGTTCGTGCTCATGTGTTTTCTTTATATCCATATTTCAGGTTTGGTTTGGCCTGCCGTGCTGGCAGCCGTGGTGATGATTTTTGTGGGATTCTTCTTCGCTACCGTATCGGGCAATCTGGTCGGATTCATCGGATCGTCGAACAATCCAATCTCAGGACTAACTCTCTCGACTTTGCTGATCGCCGCTTTACTCATGGTTGCGCTGGGAGTTTCCGGAAACGCCGGTGTAGCCGCGGTGCTGGGCGTTGCCGCTGTGGTTTGCGTTTCCTCGGCGGTTGCAGGCGAACTGCTTCAGGACTTCAAAGTCGGATACATCCTGGGAGGCACTCCTCGCAAGATCCAGATGGCCGAATTAATCGCGGTGGTCGTAGCCAGTCTGGTGATGTACTTCCCGCTCATGCTGCTGCACGAAGCCAACATCAAAGCCGGCGGAGTCGGATTTGGCGACCGCCAGCTTTCCGCTCCCCAAGCTGGATTGATGGCCACATTAGCCATGGGAATCGTTGGCGGCGAGATGCCATGGCCCTTGGTAGTGGTCGGCATCTTTATGGGCATTGGGCTAATCATGATGCAGGTGCGGAGCCCCATGCTGGTGGCAGTCGGTATGTATCTGCCGTTTGAGACCACCTTCGCCATATTCCTCGGTGGAGTCTTCCGTTCCCTCGGAGATTGGGTGGCAACGCGTCGCGGCTTCAACCATGCGCAGAAGGCGCGCGTGGAAAATGCCGGCGTGCTCACTGCTTCCGGACTGATCGCAGGCGAAGCTATCCTTGGACTGGTGTGGGCCGGATTGCATTTCGCCCCCGCCTGGGCCCGACCTCAGGTCTTTAGCAATCCATCGTATGTTGCCGGAATCGCCGTGATGATTGCTCTGGCCGTTCTGATGATCCGGCTCCCACTATCAAGTGCCGGCGACCCGAAAGAACCGGCACCACCGGTAGCCATGATGTGATCGCACGTGTGGCGCGGGCGCCCTCGCCCGCGTCCCCCGGCAAGGGCTTCACCCCGAAGTTGGACGTACAAAGAACGTTTCTCAGCCTTCCTTCGTGTAACTTCGTGTCCTTCGTGGTTTATTGTTTTATCCATGCCGGTTGCAGACAACATTGCTTTGGTCCGCGAACGAATCCATGCTGCTGCCAAACGGGCTGGACGCGATCCCGATGGGGTCACGCTGATGGCAGTCAGCAAGACGGTTCGGCCAGAAGTCATTCGTGCAGCTTACCTGGCGGGAGTGCGAGTATTCGGCGAAAATCGTGTCCAAGAATTTATCGAGAAGGTTGGCGCATTACGGGATTTATCAAATGCCGAGTGGCACTTGATCGGCCATTTGCAGACCAACAAGGCTGCCAAGGCGGCCGAGTTATTCGGCGCTGTAGACTCGATCGACTCTCTGCGGCTCGCCCAGAAACTCAACTCCGCCGCACAACAAGTAGGAAAAAAGCTCGGAGTGTTAATCGAGGTCAACGTTGGTGGCGAAAACGCTAAGACCGGTGTGGCGCCTGAATCCAAGGAGTTGGAAGAAATTCTCAAGGCTGCACCATTGTTAGGGCACCTTGAAATTAGCGGTTTGATGGCGATTCCACCGCTCACCGATGATCCGCAGGAAGCGCGACCTTATTTTCGGAAACTTCGCGACCTGCAAGAGGAGATCGGCAGGAGTCGGTTGCCCGGAGTCACCATGAACGTGCTCTCGATGGGGATGTCTCACGACTTTGAAATCGCCATTGAGGAAGGCTCCACGTGCGTACGGGTGGGGACGGCGATCTTTGGCGAACGAAAAATGGTTTAGCTGCGGCACAAGTCATGTCCAGCACGAAATGATTCCAATACAAAAAACTTCGACGGGCGCTACCTTCGCCGTCAAAGTGCACCCTCACGCCAAGAGAAATGCTATTACCGGCGAACTCGGCGACGCACTCAAGCTGTCGCTCACGGCGCCTGCGGTGGACGGCCTCGCCAACCGGGCCTGTATCGAATTCCTGGCAAATCTTTTGAAGGTTCCGCGTTCCTCCGTTACCATAGCGTCCGGCCAGACCAGTCGCACGAAGGTCATCCGCGTGGCAGGATTGGCTGCCGAGGAAGTCAGGAAGGCCCTGGTCACTTCGCCTTGATGCGGGCGAGGGCGCCCGCGCCACACGTTCCGAGAGAATTCAATGACCTTTTCCGAACGCCTGCAGGAGATTCGCACCGGCTTCGAACGTCCCTTCTGGGTCGCGAACATTACCGAGATCTTCGAGCGACTCTCCTATTACGGGGCCTTCGCTTCGCTTGCTCTTTACCTACAAGAACAACTGAATTTTTCCACTGAGCAGACCGGAACCTTGACCGGCATATTCGGTGGCATGGTCTGGTTTCTGGCCATCTTCGGCGGGGCTGCCGCCGACCGACTCGGCTTCCGCCGCGCTCTTTCCATAGCTTATTTAATCCTGGCAGTTGCATATTTCTTGATCGGGTCAATCGGAGCATCCTGGCTGGCTCCCGTGCGTAATGCCGTGCCCCTTGGGCTGTTCGTTGGCTTCATTCTTATCCTTCCCGCTCTCGGCGTCTCGCTGGTGAAACCTTGCGTGGTCGGCACTACCGCTCGCGCCTCCAAGGAAAACGTCCGCTCCATCGGCTACTCGATTTACTACACGATGGTCAACATCGGCGGCGCTGCGGGCCCTTATTTCGCTTCCTGGGCACATCGGCACCTGGGCGTGGAAAATGTTTACCGGGTTGCTGCCCTCAGTGTGTTCGCCATGTTCTTCGTGGTCCTATTCTTCTTTCGCGAACCGCGCAAAGTCGGCGACGCGCCTCCGCCTTCGATCGCGACCGTGGCGCGAAATTTCTGTGTAGTAGTAGGCAACTACCGCCTGGTCTTGCCCGTGTTGCTGGTTGCTTTGTTGCTGCGCATCGCCACGTGGCTCTATTCTTTTACCGTTGCCTGGTGGATCTGGTGCGGTTTGCTTCTCCTGGTGCTGGCAGGCATCAGCCGCTTCATGTGGTTCCTCGTAATTTTCACCGGGTACTGGATCGTCTTTTGGCAGCAATACATCAGTTTGCCCGGCTTCATCCATGGGTACGTTAACCCCAATGCTGACGTCGAGATCATTCTGGTGACTGACGGGCTAACGGTGATTTGTCTTACCCTCGCGGTAAATTTCCTGACGCGCAAGATTCCGGCCTTCCCAGCTGTCATTCTTGGAACTGTGATCACCTCGGTTTCATGGCTGATCCTCGCTTTCCGGCCCACGGTCTGGGGTGCGGTCCTTTCGTTGTTTGTCCTGGCCCTGGGAGAAATTATCCAGGCGCCGCGCTACTACGAGTACATCTCACGCCTCGCGCCTCCGGGCCAGCAGGGCACGTATATGGGTTTCGCCTTCCTCCCAATTGGAATCGGATCTCTCATCGGAGGCTGGTTCGGCGGAACGCTCCTGCATCACTTCGGAGAAGTCACGCACCAGCCCGAACGAATCTGGTGGACGGTTGCTGCCGTAGGAGTGGGCACTGCCGCATTGCTCTGGATGTAT
>DATHJP010000870.1:0-5119 GCA_035489695.1 Terriglobales bacterium | reverse complement strand
AAAGCATGACGGAGCTACCGATCGCCTGGCGTTCGTGCATCGGCTTGAGCGCTCGTGCCGCCGCGGCCTGCTCAGGACGCACCATCACTTCCACATAACGCGACTCCAACTCTTCCATGCTGCGACTGAATACGATCCGTCCGCGGTCGATGAACATTACATCGGTGAGCACGTGCTCAATCTCTTCCACCTGATGTGTCGCTACCACAATGGTGCGGTTGCGATCGAAGTAATCGTTCAGCAGGGAATCGTAGAACTGCTTGCGATACAGGATGTCGAGGCCAAGCGTCGGCTCGTCCAGCACCAGCAATCTCGCGTCGATGGCCATCACCAGAGCGAGGTGCAGTTGGGTCACCATGCCCTTCGACAATTCTCTGACCTTGCTGTCGCCCTTGATGCTGGTCTTCGCCAGAAAACCTTCCGCTTTGGCGCGAGTGAATCGCGGATGCACGCCGGCGACATAATCCAGGGCCTGCGAAACCTTTATCCAGCGCGGCAACACGGCGACATCAGCAATGAAACAGACATCGCGCATGAGCTGATCGCGCTCGCGCCATGGATCGCGTCCCAGCACCCTCAGTTCTCCTTGATATGGGGTGAGGCCGAGGATCGCGTGGAGTGCGGTGGTCTTTCCCGCGCCGTTGGGACCGATGAGTCCGAGGATTCGGCCCTCTTCGACACGCAGATCGATGCCGTCCAGCGCGATGTTTTTACCGAAAGCCTTGCGAAGGCCGCGGGCTTCTATGCATGCCATGGGTTCAGGGTTTCTCCTTCTTACGGGGATCCGGTCCGGCAGTTTTCGGCGGTGTGGCATCCGCAGACGACCCGCTTTTTGCGCCGTTCAGGAGTTCTTCCGCTTTCAGGCCGAGCCGCTGAATGTTGGCGTAGATGCGGGGCCACTCTTCGCCGAGAAACTTCTGCCGTTCGCCCTGCAACAACAACTTCCGTGCGCCGGCATTAATGAACATGCCGAGGCCACGTCTCGACTCGACAAGCCCCTCGTCCACCAGTTGCTGATAACCCTTCAGGACCGTGAGCGGGTTGACCCGATATTCAGCCGCGACATTGCGCACCGAGGGCAACGGATCGCCTTCCTTAAGAACACCGTCGAGTATCATCGCGACCACTCGGTCGCGAAGCTGACGGTAGATCGGCTGACTGTCGTTCCACTCACGGTCCATAAGGTTTTCCAGACGGCCCTTAACCAGACCCTACCAGAGATACCACACACTTCAGTTCTTCCTTTGCAGGTCGAAGTGCGCGTGCATCGGCTTGTCCCCGGGCATCATGTAAGTCCAGTCCTCGGTATGGTGGTTGGCGTCGATGACGGTAAACACGGCGTGGTGCATGTGTCCGCGTTGCGTGCTACCGGAGATATCGACAAAATCGAATTCCACCGTCTTCCCGTCCGGGGACGTTCTGGCAATCATGTGTGGACGATTTCCGGCGTCGCAATAGTGAATCAGGTTGAGCTGATTTCCGTCCATGTACAGCAAGGTGACCGGATGATCGTAACGAGTCGGGTCGTCAGGCACTCCCACTGAGTACATTTCGTGCACGAGCGCGTTTCCTCGGGACGTCACGCGCATGGAGACCTCCCCGGGCGTCTTCTCGTCGTTCATACCGGGCATTGGCGGATCTAGCGTCAACTTAGCGGTCCAGGTGCCGGCCAGGGTTTTTATTGTGTCGAAAGACTTTTGCGCGTCAGACTGCGCAACAGGTTTTTTCGCGTCGGTTTGCGCGAACCCCACGGTGGCTGAGGACAGCAGAACAACGGACAACATAAAACAGAGGGATTTCATGTTTCATTCTCCTTAAAAGTTCATTTTTTGTTTGCGATCGGATCAGGGTTATTCGCCGGCGGCGTACTCACTTGCGCCAGCCAGCTCTAATGAACCCATTCCCATACTGTTATAGTTAACTACAACACTATGTGACATGTCAAGCGCTTTCTTTTCTTCATGCGCTAAAGGCGAGCATCATGCCGGCATTGTTAGGCGAGGGCGTTGCGTTGCTGCCATCTCCTGCGCAGCAAGCAGAGTTAAAGCTGCTGAAGCATAAGGTGTACCGTTCCGGAATCGTGTCGTTGGTATATGAGGTGCAGAAAGGTTAGGCGGTGCCGGCCTGTGCTCGACCGCTTACTCTATCGGGCTGAGGTATCCCAGATGGGCTTAATCCCTTGAATAGAAGCCAAAAACTCAATGCCATTTCGAACACACCCATCGGCGAATCAAACCACCACAGGTTAACTACCTTGGCGAAGTTGGGGAAAATAATGAAAACGAAAGTACACGCGGCGCAGAATACGGACGAGATCACGCCGAAGGCAGCCAATGCTCGCGGGATATAGTTCGATTTAAACCACAGGTAGCTGCAGACCGCGGATGCCAATGCATAAAACAGCAAGCCAGTATAATACTGATCGAAACGCGCGCCGAGGTATAGCCTCGCCAAGGACTGCAATCGCTCTGCTTCAAAAACTCGCAAGTAATCAGCGCCACTCAATATCCGCAGAGCCTCAAAAAGGTTAAGCGTCATAAGAATCCACATCAGGGCATATAGCAGTCTCCAGAATGCCGCAAGCAACGCAAGGCCTCGATTGATGGGCTTGAGGATCACATAAAGAGCTGTGAGTAGTACCACAAGGCCGGCACCGTAAATCAGGCCGCAGGCGATACCGATACGAAATAGGCGTTCGTGCGCCACGATATTCCGAGCGGTTTCCGCAGCATTGCCCGCGACAATCAGACGGTCGTGGATACGAAAATTCGCGAAAACCACGGTCGCCATGGTGAACAGGCAGGTAAATCCCGCGACTCTTGCCGCCGTGCGTTGCGAGTCGTCGATAGTGCTGGTTGTCATTTTCATTTCCCATTGTGCCTTTCTGCCAAAAACAACACAGGGAGGAGTGCACGTACACGCCGATCACGGATTCGAAAGAAAGAACCGCAAGGGAGTCTCCCAACCAAGGATCAGCCGCACTTCGCCATGCAGATACCTACGAAAAGGGGAGCCCGAGAGTTCAACTTTTCCGTGTTCTGCCACCGTTAGAACCAGCGGTGTAACTGGCGAAACATCTCCATTTCACCATTAACGGTTTATGGGAGACGATAATGCGGTTGGAGGACTCGGATGAGACATCCGACAAACGAGGAGAGTTGATGGACCGCGTGGGAGTGACTTTCTGGCGGGTGGTTGGAATCATTGGGTTCATTGCCTGTGTGCTGTGTGGGCTCGGCTTAGCGGCGGTCGCAATCCTATTCGCGGTTGGCGCGCCTCATGCATTTCCGAGCAGCCCGGGGATCGCGGCCCTACTTTTTTTACTTGCGCTGCTTTTTGTCTGGTCGGGCGTCGTTCTCCTGCGACGTTGGATTCGAGCGCTTTCTGCCACGGCGCAAAGCGGAAACCAGCAGCAGGTGCGAAGGTCGCTATACGACGTGGCCGGCGCCGCCCTTTTGGTTGTGGTCGGGGCCATTGCCTTCCCTTGGGTGTACGAGCCTTGGTGGCCCGCCAAGGGCTCTGTGCAACATGGGGACTACACGGTGGAACCGACGTTGCGGAGCGCCTGTGGTCCGGACGCGCATCGCATTTTTTACAAGGGGCGCGTGGTGACGAAGGTTGCACGCAAGATCACCTTCAGCCCGCGTAATCCAGCGCGGCTCCTATATACAGTGGCGTGCGCAAAAGATGGAAGCGAATCGGGAGTGTTCTACTTCGACGGCGTCCGCGGGTCACCTGTGCAGGCGAACCCGCTCGGGATGAACGAGCCGGGAGATTGGTTTGACTCGTTCTGGTCGCCGGACGACAAATTTGTTGTAGTCCCCGCCTATGGACATGAAACGCTGGTTAATCTTCAGACCGGACAGAGGTCAGATTTTCTTTCGGATTTGTTCCCCGCGAAAGATTCTCTTGCTTCGAGCGTTCAATTTCGCGGCTGGTCACCAGATGGAAAGAATTGGCTGTCGTCCTCTCTTCGACCTACATGCGGGACGATCGCTCGCTATTCCGCGAATCGGAGTTGCTATCGGTAGACCCCACCACGCTAAAAGAGAGCTACGTCGCCACAATGCGCAAAAGCGACAGCTGGAATGCCGGTGAATTTACTTGGATCGCCACCGATGGGACTTACGATCTCGCAGTTGATTCCAGCCTGCAACAAGATGCCATGGGTTACCGCAAGATTCGCTGAAGGGTCGCCTAAGCGGGGAGGACGTTCTAGGCTAGTGCGGGTCGCCACGCACTCACCTTCGAGACCATTTCCCAGACCATGTCGTCCAATGCACTAACTGTCCCTTCGCGGCGCGTATTGGTGAGTGCTGCCCAACAGAAGCGACTGGACGTGCGAACAAGAATGGCGGTAGTTCCCGCCAAGTCGCCCCCGTGCCACCAGTGACCCTTGGTGTTGACCATCCAACCTCGTGCGTAGTTTGGGTTCGCATCGCTGGGAGTGGCCATCTTCCGGATTGTTTCGGTCTTCAGGATATCGCGACTTACATCAAATCCATCCACGTGGATTGCAAAACGCACCAGATCCAACGGAGTGGCAATCCAGCCTCCGTGGGAGTCCATCCGTCTCACATTTATTTCATACGGATTCTGGTATGGCCCCTGGCCTTGTCCGTAGTAAGTGACCTCTCTCGGGGCTCGGTCCTGCAGCGTGTTGCCCGCGATCCGCATGTCTGTGATCCCGCAAGGCGAAAGAATTGCGTTTTGAACATAATCGGGATACGCCCGTCCTGTGACTTTTTCGATCACCCGCCCCAAGAGGCAGTAACCGAAATTGGAATACGCATAAACTTTTCCGGGAGGATTTTTGAGCGGCTGATTATTCAAAGTCCACGAAATAAGTTGGGCATGATTCATGCCGACATTGGAGAACATGGGATCGTCTGGCCCGTTGTCCCAGCCGCCAGAAGTGTGGGTAAGTAAATGGTCGATTGTGATCTGCTCCACGCCCGGCCCGTAGGGTTGCTTGCCGTATTCCGTTCCCAGGATGCCGTCCGTTCCGAAGACTCTATCTTCGCTGCGGAGGCGACCCTTTTCGATCAGACTGAAAATCGCGGCGGAGGTGATGGGCTTACTCACGCTGGCGATACGAAACAGATGAGATGACGTCAGA
>DATHJP010000869.1:0-3668 GCA_035489695.1 Terriglobales bacterium | reverse complement strand
GTCGGTTTCTGCGGGCGATCGCCGGGTAAAATCTCGCCTTGCATGTCGGCTGGGAGCCGATGTTTATAGCATCGGAAGCAGCGTTCCTCATCGCTGCAGTCTAAGCGACATCGGCACGGGCGGCTGCTACGTCGAGACCACTGAGCCATTTCCGGCGGGCACCGAAGTAGAAATCGTGGTACGCACTCACGAACTCAAACTGCGGGTGCAGGGAACTGTGCAGACCATGCACACCGGCTTCGGTATGGGTGTCCAGTTCACCCTGAATACAAGCGAAGAACGGGTACAGGTGGAGCAACTGATTGCGTGGCAGACTTCGCAGCCGGAGATTCCCGTCTAATCGCGGCCGCGACTCGTCGTCTTTTCCTTAAGCAATGCTTTCTGAAAATATTCAAGCGACAATCGTAGCCCCGATTCCAAATCAATTTTAGGTTCCCATCCCAGCAGAGTCTTTGCTTTCGTGATATCGGGACAGCGTTGCTTGGGATCGTCTTGTGGCAGCGGCTGGTGGCGGATTCTGCTCTTGGAGCCGGTCACTGCCAGCACGCGATTCGCGCATTCAAGGATAGTAAATTCCGTAGGGTTCCCGATATTGACCGGCAAGTGTTCGGATGACTTCGCCAGCCGCAGGAATCCATCGATTTCATCACTGACATAGCAAAAGCTGCGGGTCTGGCTGCCATCGCCGTACACAGTGAGGTCTTCGCCGCGCAGCGCCTGTTTCATAAAATTGGGGATGACCCGGCCATCATTCAATTGCATCCGCGGACCGTAGGTGTTGAAGATGCGTACGATGCGCGTATCGACTTTGTGATAGCGATGATAGGCCATGGTCACCGCTTCGGTGAAGCGCTTGGCTTCATCGTAAACCGAGCGTGGGCCGATTGGATTCACATTGCCCCAATAGGATTCTTTCTGCGGATGCTCCAGGGGGTCGCCATAGCATTCTGACGTTGAGGAGACGAAATATTTTGCGCCATATTTGTGCGCGACATCAAGCGCATGGAATGTTCCGAGCGAACCGACTTTCAGAGTTGCGATTCCGTGAACGGTATAGTCCACAGGACTGGCGGGACTGGCAAAGTGAAAAACGTAGTCCACTCTGCCGCAGTCAAAAGGTTGATTAATGTCGATCTCACGAAGTTCAAAGCGAGCTTCGTTGCGGAGATGATGAAGATTAGTTTGTCTACCGGTCAAGAGGTTATCCGCCACGATTACGGAATAACCTTCCGCCAGCAAGGCGTCGCAAAGGTGCGAGCCCAGGAAGCCGGCACCGCCGGTGACCAGGGCGCGTGGTTGGCTCATGATTTGTTGATTTTCCTCGAGGAAGTAGTTGCATCAGCAGGAGCAGCTTCGGGAATCGCAGCCTGGCGCCCCACACTATAGTAAGCGAAACCAGAGGCAGCCATGGTTTCGGGGTCATACAGATTTCGTCCATCGATCACGATGGGATACTTCATCTGGCTACGCAGTCGTTTGAGATCGAGAGCGGCAAACTCTTCCCATTCGGTAAGGATGAGCAGCGCGTCGGCATCGCTGGCGGCTTCATAGGCATTGCTGACGAACTCCACGCTCGATTTCAGGACTTCTCGCGCTCGTTCTGTTGCTGCGGGATCATAGGCGGTGATCCGGCAGCCTTCCTGCAATAATGCCTGGACCAACAAAATTGCGGGCGATTCGCGGATATCGTCGGTGCCTCCCTTGAAAGCCAGTCCCAGGACTGCCAATTTCTTTCCCCGCAAGGTCCAGAGTGCGTTGCGGGTCATGCGCAAAAAACGCTTACGTTGCTCTTCGTTGATGCGCATGACTTCATCGAGCAAGCGGAATTCATATCCGCATTCGCGTGCCACGGCGCGGAAAGCCATCAAGTCTTTGGGGAAGCAGGACCCTCCATAACCGATGCCGGGATTCAGAAAACGAGGTCCGATGCGGCTATCCGTCCCGATTCCCTGGCACACTTGCTGCACATTTGCTCCTACTGATTCGCAGATCGACGCGACCGCGTTGATGAACGAAATCTTCATCGCCAGGAATGCGTTGGAGGCATGCTTGATCAACTCCGCGCTCTTGGCACTGGTCACAATCAGTGGCGGAGGAATCCGTGCCCGGTCGGGCTGTGGAATCGCTTCCGGCAGGCGGTAATAACTCCCGCTAGTGAGAGGCGCGTAGATCTCGCGCAGAATAGAAGCGCAGCGTTCGCTATCAGCGCCTACGACGATTCGATCAGGATAAAGAAAGTCGGTAACCGCAGTGCCTTCCCGCAGGAACTCGGGATTGGAAGCAACATCAAAGGAATCAGGCGGGGCTGCGTTGCGCAGGATGATTTTGCGAATCCAGTCGCTGGTGTAAACCGGGACAGTACTCTTTTCCACGACCACCTTGTAGCCGTTGATGGCGCCCGACACACTGCGAGCCACGGATTCAATATAAGAAAGATCTGCATCGCCTTGTTCAGTTGGCGGCGTGCCCACGGCGATGAAGATCGCCGCGCTGGCTCGAACGGCCTCCTGGAGATCTCCGGAAAAATTTAGCTTGCGGCCACGATGACGTTGCAACAACTCAGGCAGAAAGTTCTCGTGAATTGGAACCTGGCCGGCCTTCAGGGCAGCCAGCTTTTGCTGATCATTGTCTACCAGGATGACGTCGTGGCCGAGGTCGGCAAAGCATGCTCCCGCGACCAGTCCCACGTATCCTGACCCAACGACCGCAATGTGCATCCAGCAATCCTTTCAGAGGTTGAAAACATACTTTATCAGCTTTCCTCCGTGGAAAGGGAAGTGGCAAGGGCAATGCACATCATTCGAATTGCAAAATGGGAATTGAAGGACGCGCAACGAACCGGCTCCTCACTCATCAGCAATCTTCGTCGCTTGCCAGGCTACTAGCTGCCAGGTGCCGGTGCGTTTG
Organism: Terriglobales bacterium; assembly: GCA_035489695.1. Classification (GTDB taxonomy): domain Bacteria; phylum Acidobacteriota; class Terriglobia; order Terriglobales; family Acidobacteriaceae; genus 40CM-3-55-5. The sequence goes on along the minus strand of DATHJP010000869.1, from coordinate 761 downwards.
ACCCATACTTCAGTAAAACGGATATGCAGATTCAGCGTTTGGCTCTGAGCCCTGACCTTGACTCGGGAACTTCCAGTCAGAACTCCGGCGTCGCCATACAGGTGTACTGAGACCCCGTCCTCGTGCTGCATGGAGTCGTATTTCAGCTCGCCGGACTGAATACGATGCAGGAACTCAGCCTTGCTTTCCTTTATTCCGGTGGAGTGCGTGTAAGTGAGATCGTCTCCCAGGAGTTTTTCCAGTCGAGGGACGTCACTGTTTACGAGAGCTTCGACCCGGCTCTGCTCCGCGAGACGCAATTCTTCTTCCTTCGATGAGGAGGAATTTGGAGCCTGAGCAAAGGCGGACGCAACCAGGAAAAAAATTGCCAAACAAGCGCGAGATCTCATCGTTTTCTGTTTTCTCCGCAAAAACTGTAGCATAGGTCTGGTAGCGAGATTGGAAGTGGTGGCAGCTTCTTGTTTCGTGTTGACAACACCGTTCTTTCGGGGGAGACTCCGCTTCAATGGGCTGAACTCTCGCCGATAGGCCATTTGCACCACAGCTTGGGCAACAGCCCCGTCAGCAAAGATCGTGCGCTACATAAGAATTTTCATGGCTCATCAACCCACGTTGCTGCCTGACCCACCCGAGCATTCTGGGCGGACGGAGGAGCCAACGCGCTCAACAGCCAGCCCTTCTGAGTGGATTGACGAAGGCTCCGATCTTCATCTTGCGGAGCTCACAGCTACTCTAGCCTCGCACGGGGGTGGGACTCACTC
>DATHJP010000868.1:0-4942 GCA_035489695.1 Terriglobales bacterium | reverse complement strand
GGAAGCGTAAAATAGAAGCAGAGTCTATGCGTCGGGTTTACTTCGACAATAACGCGTCCACGCCCGTCCTCCCCGAGGTTTTTGACGCTATGCGTCCCTACTTCGGTGAGCGCTTCGGCAACGCGTCCTCTATCCACCATCATGGACAGGACACGCGTGCCGCCGTTGAGCGTGCGCGCGAGTCGGTGGCGACGCTTGTAGGGAGCCGACCGTCTGAGATCGTCTTTACCAGCGGTGGCACCGAAGGCGACAACCTCGCGATCTTCGGACTTGCCCGCTCCGGCGACCACGTAATTTCCTCGACCATCGAGCATCACGCCGTGCTGAATGCCTGCAAACACCTGGAAGAGATGGGATGTGAAGTCACCTATGTACCCGTGGACGGCCGGGGGCAGGTTGATCCCGACGATGTCCGCCGGGCTCTGCGCAAAAATACCAGACTCATCACCATCATGATGGCCAACAATGAAACCGGCGTCCTCCAGCCAGTAGAGGCGATCGGCAAGATCGCCGCCGAAGCCGACGTGTATTTCCACACCGACGGAGTACAGGCGGCAGGGAAGGTGCCTCTCGATGTAAATCGCATCGGATGCGACCTGCTTTCCATCTCCGGCCACAAGATGCACGCCCCGCAAGGTGTTGGAGCAGTCTATGTCCGGAAGGGCACTCTCCTCCAACCGATGTTGTACGGCGGACGTCACGAGCGCTCCCGCCGCGCAGGCACAGAAAATGTCCCCGGCATCGTCGCTCTGGGCAAGGCCGCGGAGTTGGCCCAGGAGACCTTCCAGCGCGGCGATGACAAAGCGATGGCAGCGTCTCGCGACCGCATTCAAAAGACGATTCTGGAGAATGTAGAAGCCACCGGACTGAATGGCGAGGGCGCGCCCCGTGTTTCCAACACCACGAATATCTATTTCGACTACATCGAAGGTGAGGCGTTGGTCATCGCGCTCGACCTCAAGGGCTTGGCAGTTTCTACCGGCGCGGCTTGTTCTTCAGGCGCGATCGAACCTTCGCACGTGCTAACGGCGATGGGATTGCGCCCAGATCGTGCGCGCGCCAGCATCCGTTTCAGCCTGGGCAAGCAGAACACCCCGGAAGAGATCGATTTCGCTCTCGACATTCTTCCCAAAACCGTATCCCGCCTACGAGAACTCTCGCCGGTTTACAATAAGACAACAGTTAGCAATTAGCCCTATTCCTTCGATTTGAAGCTGAGTGCTGACTGCCGAGTGCTGAATGCTGCCGTCCAGAACCATCGCCGTCGCTATGTCGGGTGGAGTCGATTCCTCCACCGTCGCGGCCATGCTACGAGCCGAAGGCCACCAGGTCATCGGACTTACTATGCAGCTGTGGAATCAGCGCCGTCTCGCCGGGCATACCGGCATCCCGGAAACAGTGCAAGGCCGCTGCTGTTCTCTCGACGACGTTTACGACGCTCGCCGCGTCGCCGAAACCCTCGGCATTCCTTACTACGTGGTCAATCACGAAGACCGTTTCGAGCGTGACGTGGTGCGTCCCTTTGTTGAGGAATACCTCTCCGGACGAACTCCTATCCCTTGCAGCTTGTGCAACAATCACTTGAAGTTTGATCAGCTTCTGATTGTGGCTCAACAAATTGGCGCAGACGCTCTAGCTACCGGCCACTATGCGCGCGTGGAGTTCGACCAGGCCGGCGGTCGCTGGTTGCTCAAGCGTCCCGCCGACCGCTCCAAGGATCAGACATATTTCCTGTTCGGACTGACCCAGGAACAGCTCAGCCGTACTCTCTTTCCACTGGGAGAAATGACGAAGCCCGAAGTTCGCGATCTGGCGCGTCATCACGGGCTGGCTCTTGCCGAGAAGCCGGATTCACAGGAGATTTGCTTCGTCCCGGGCGGCGACTACAAGACTTTTCTTGACGCATACCTCGCCGAGCAGGGCGATGCCTTGCCTGACACCGCGGGCGAACTAGTCACCAGCGACGGCAGTGTAATCGGCGAGCACCAGGGCATTCATCATTTCACCGTTGGCCAGCGCAAGGGACTTGGCGTGGCTACCGGTTCGCCACTGTACGTAATTCAGATCAAGGGAGACACGCGTCAGGTAGTGGTGGGGAATCAGGAGGACCTTTACAGCAAGACGATGCGCGTGAAGAAAATAAACCTGATTTCGGTGGCGGAGCTAAGCGAGCCCATGCGAGTTCAGGTGAAGATCCGGCACCGTCACGAACCGGCCTCTGCCCAGCTCGAACCTTCGGGCAAGGACGAAATGCTGATCACCTTTGATCAGCCGCAACGCGCCGTTACTCCTGGACAGGCAGCTGTCTTCTACGATGGGGACCTCGTCGTCGGCGGTGGATGGATCGCTTAGGTGCTTGGCGCATGTCACGGGCATGTGCTCTCCCCTAAGGTTGTCCACAGCGGCTGAAGCCGCATTTTTTGGGACGCTTTGTCGCACGGCTGAAAGCCGTGCGCTTCCACGGAACCATCCAAGCCGTTGCCATACGCGCTGCGCTTCCGCGGAGCTATTCACGCTTCTGGAGGACGCCCGGCCCTGGCACGGAATTGCCGGGCCGTTGCCCTGTACGCTTGCGTTTCCACGGACGCTGGATCATATCCATCAAACTGCACGACCGTGGAAGGACACGGCTTCCAGCCGTGCCGATAAACCGAACTGGCCGAACGGCTTTAGCCGCTGTGGCGCTTCCTCGAGTAGGAATATGGATCCGAAATGACCCAGACCACTTCACGTTGTCTTGCACGAAAAAAAGGCGGCGCCTGAGCGCCGCCTTTTTATGTCTCACGAACTAGATAAACATTTCGTCTTGCGGCACGCCAGCCCCGCGCCGCCGACGTTTGCTGCTCAAAAAGAATTCCAATCCCGTCGACACGCCCTTCATCAAACCCGAAAGCTGCCGAACTGGCGAAACCACAGTCCTATGCACCATGTCCGTCGTCTCTTCAACCCGATCCATAGTGCGGTTAAGCAATTCGTCGGCGCGAATTACCTGAAGCCGGGCACGGTCAATAACGTCGTTCACTGTGGCATCTAGCCGTTCGATCTGACTGCGAACCATCGTACTGGCCTCGCTCACATTCTCGACCGCGATTTCGACCTTGGGTCGCATCTCCACCAGCATGGAGTGCGCTACTTCGACCGTAGGCAGAACCTTGGTCTTTACCTCTTCAGCCAATGACTCCATTCGTGCGGTGCTTTTGCGCACGGCAAGATACATAGCAACCAGAATGCCCGCCTGCAGCACCACCGCCGCCGCAGTGACGGCAATAAAGATTGTCAGCAGGTTTTCCATAAAGATATTGTGAAGCGGTATTATAAATTCTTGGAGCCGCCGCCTTCTGCAGCCGTGGTTTCGTGGTATGCCTGCCGTCCTGCCTCATACGCAGATCGGAATTGTTCCTTCTGTTGATTCAGCACATCCCGGCCACGATCCACCCAATCCGACGCTTGATCTTTAGCTTGCCGAGCGCGGTTGCGTACGAACTCACGTCCTTCTTCGGCTTTGGAACGTAACGCATCCCGAGTTTCGTTACCCGGACGCGGTGCAAACATAATACCCGCTAGTGCGCCAAAACCGAGTCCTGCGAGAAACCAGCCAAAACTATTGCTATCTCTGTCAGACATAAACTGAACCTCCAGCAATAACTGCCAACTATTCGGATGTTAGCATCCGCTCTGGCGAAATACAATTCAGCCGCCTCATAAGGGATGGGTGGACTGGTGTGCTGGCTGCCGGATTCAGCCCACAATGGGATGAAGCACGTCCTTCATGAGACTTCGTGTCCTTCGCGGTGAATGTTTTTGGGTCAGATGGACTTGTTAGGATTCCCAGCCCGCGAGACAATGTCATGCGCCAGGGGAGGGGATTGTGTCGGATAGGAAGTATCGCCAGCACGGTTACCAGGATCACGGCGAAAAACGGCAAAAGGAAGAATCCAGAGAGAAGCCGGCGAGAGATGAAACTTTCGGTCCACGGCGGCTTCAAATGCCTGGGACGCGGGCCGTTTCGCGCTGTGCTCAGTGCGGAGCTGTTCTGCAATCTGTCGGCGAACCCCTGCAGCAGTGTCCCAAGTGCGGCTTCGCACTTCACTCTTGCAAGCAGTGTACGTACTTCGATCCCTCGAGCCGGTTCGAGTGCACGCAACCCATTCCAGCGCGCATTCCGCGCAAGGATGAAGTCAATGAATGTTCGTTCTATTCCGTGCGGGTGATGATCGAGAAAGAGACTTCTACTCCCAGCGCGTCTCGTCCCACCGACGCTCGCCAGGCTTTTGAAAATCTCTTCAAGAAGAAATAAGCGGCGCCTAGGGTTTCAATGTCGGACGAAGCAGAACCTCACTGGCGAAAGACTGTGGCGACTGCGTCACCAGCATTTCCACTACATGGGCCACATCATCGGGTTGCAGCATCTTTCCAGGATCTTTGCCCGCGTGTGGACTCAATTCGGTGTGTGTCGATCCCGGACAAATGACGGATACCCTTATGTTGTAAATTCGCAACTCCTCCGCCACCGAGTAGCTCAATCCGTTCAAACCCCATTTGGACGCAGCGTACGCCGCTCCGTTGGGCAATGCATTCTTTCCAGCGATCGAAGAAATGTTGATGATGTGCCCGGTGCGCGCGCGAATCATCATGGGAGCGAAGCTGCGAATGCAGTAATAGACACCTCGCAAGTTGGTGTTCAATACCTTGTCCCAGGAATCCGGTGGCAATTCATGCAAAGGCCCTCCGAAGCCGCCAATTCCGGCATTGTTAACCAGAATGTCCGCGCGTCCAAAAGTTCGTTCCACGTCCGCTGCCATTCGTTTCACGGAAGCGAGATCAGTGACGTCGCACTCGACAACATGGCTCTTGCCGCCAGCTTCGGAGATTCCCTTCGCGGTCGAATCCAGCGACGCGCGTTTGCGCCCACAGAGCACGGCCACTGCTCCCATGGCCGCTA
>DATHJP010000867.1:0-27285 GCA_035489695.1 Terriglobales bacterium | reverse complement strand
GGCGGGGGTTTGCAGCTCTCCACTAGTGGCGCCTATGGCCTAAGTCGCGATGCGCTGGAGCGTCCGGACTTGATGGTTCAATCGCTGGGTCGGCCGGCACGCACCGTGAACATGGTGGAATTGGGCACGGCGCTGAATACGTTGCAGGATCCTCCTATCAAGGCCCTGTTCGTTTACAACTCGAACCCGGCTGCCGTTTGTCCTAACCACAACGAGGTGGTGCGCGGACTACGGCGTCGGGATCTTTTCACCGTTGTCCACGAGCAGTTTTTCACCGATACAACCGATTATGCCGACATTGTTCTGCCGGCAACTACGTTCTTCGAGCATAAAGAGTTGCAGACGGCATACGGACATTACTATCTGCAGATGTCACATCAGGCGATCGAGCCGCCAGGTGAGTGTCGTTCCAACGTGGAAGTCTTCCGGGCGTTAGCTGAGCACATGGGATTTGAAGATGAGTGTTTCAAGGATTCAGTGGACCAAATGATGGATAGCGCCCTAGCGTCAGAAAATCCATGGCTGAGAGGCATCAACCGGGAGCGATTGGAGCGAGAAGGACACGTGAGACTCAGTTTTGAGGAAGCGAAAGTAGATCGCGGTTCTGAGTTGCCCAACTTCTTTCTGCCGTTCGCGAAGGGGAACTTTTCCACACCGAGCGGAAAGGCGGAGCTCTATAGCGAATCCCTCAAGGCTCAGGGTCTGGATCCGGTGGTGGAGTATGCGCCTCCCAGCGAATCGCGACACGGCTCGGAATCCAGATCATTTCCGCTCGAACTGCTGGCGCGCAAGGCAGACAATTTCCTCAACTCGACTTTCTCAAACTTGTCTGTAACACAACAAATGGAGGAAGTTGGACTGCTGGAAATGAGTGGCAGGGATGCGCGAGCGCGGGGAATTGCAGATGGAGATAGGGTACGGGTGTTCAATCGGCGGGGAGATATTCTACTCACAGCCCGAGTAGACGGTGCGGTACAGCCCGGCGTGGTCTCCGCCAAACTTTTTTGGGCCAAACTGAGTGCAGGTGGAAAGAACATAAATGTTCTCACTTCCGAAAAACTTACCGACCTAGGCAACTCCGCAACGTTTTATTCCGTCTTGGTTGAAGTAGAGCTTGCTAAATCGACTTCCTGAGGGCAATTGAGAAGTCATTTTTGGACGGTCTCTGCGGCACTACCGTATAATTGCGCTTTTCCATCATCCCAGAATTTGAGGTAGTCGCGATTCTTCGTTTTCATCAGGATACCCCTGTCGCAACGAAGAGCGGGCACGGCCCTGTGCGGCCTATCCCGGCCTCTGAGTGGAGCCCATCCCATTTATTTACAAAGTTTTACAAAGTAGGCAGAAAATTTCTGCTGGGATGGCTGGTCTGCCTTTTAGGGTTTTGTGCCCTGGGAAACGGGCAGCAGGATGTCATCACGGAGATTGTGGTCCATGGCAATCGCCGCATTCCGGCGGAGACGGTTCGCGCCCGCGTCTTTACCCGACCCGGAGATGTGTATGACCCGGCAGCAATCGAGCGTGACTTCAATTCTCTTTGGAACACCGGATATTTCGAAGACATCCGGTTTGAGCGTGAGCAGACCCCCAAAGGTTGGCGCATTCACATCTACGTGAAGGAACGACCGACTATTCGTGAGATCAATTACACCGGCCTGAGTTCGGTTTCGACCAGCGATGTTCTCGATCGCTTCAAGGAGAGGAAGGTTGGGCTGACTCCCGAGAGCCAGTACGATCCCACCAAGGTGAAAAAGGCCGAGGTCACCCTGAAAGAATTGCTTTCCGAGCACGGACGGCAGTTTGCGACAGTCCGCACCGAGATTCGGCCCATTCCCCCGGCGGCGGTCAGCTTGACCTTTGTGGTCAAAGAAGGGCCGAAGGTGAAGGTGGGAAAAATCCGTTTCGAAGGCAATAAGCACGTCAGCAGCCGCACCTTGCGCGCAGCCATGAAGAACTTGAAACCGATCGGAGTTCCGCACTCAATTTTTTTGGAAAATCTGTTCTCAAAGACATATGACGCCACCAAGCTTGATGAGGATGTCGAACGGGTGCGCGCTGAGTTTCAGAATCGCGGCTATTTTAAAGTGGTACCGCAGGAGCCCAAGACCGAAATTCGCGATTCCGGCCACAAAGGTTTCCATGTTCCGCTGATCATGAAGGGTGCCGGTAAAGCGGTGGACATAACGATATCGATCGAAGAAGGGGATCGTTATCGTCTGGGTACGATCACCTTCAAGAACAACAAGGCAGTGACTAACGTGAAGGCGTTGCGCGCGTTGTTTCCTCTCAAAGATGGCGAAATTTTCAATCGGGACAAGATGATCAAAGGCCTGGAAAATCTGCGCAAGGCTTATGGTCAACTGGGGTATATCAACTTTACTTCCATCCCAAACACCACTTTTGACGAGGATAAAAAGCTGGTCTTCCTGGACATCGACCTGGATGAGGGTAAACAGTTCTACGTTCGACGAATTGAATTCGCGGGCAACACAACTACCCGTGACAAAGTGATCCGGCGCGAGATTGCCTTGGAAGAAGGGCAGGTCTACGACCAACATCTTTGGGAACTCAGCCTGCTTCGCTTGAACCAGTTAGGTTATTTCGAACAACTGAAACCAGATGATCCCAACGTCACGGAACGCCATCTGAACGAAAAGGATGCCACGGTTGACCTGACGCTCAAGCTGCATGAAAAAGGCAAAAACCAGATCGGATTGACTGGCGGCGTTAGCGGTTTGTCAGGATCTTTCATTGGACTCAGCTACAGCACCAATAACTTTCTGGGACTTGGCGAGACCCTCACCGTGCAGGCGAACATTGGCAACCGCCAGCGGGATCTTATGTTCGGCTTCACTGAACCCTACCTGCACGACCGGCCTTTGCAACTGGGTTTCACGGTTTACACGCGAAAATATAATTTCGACCAGGCTCAGCAGGCGGAGATTTTCAGCGGGCAACGACTGAATCTGCCGTCGCCGCTGCTGCAGAATCTGCAGAATTACACGCAGGCAAGCACAGGATTTTCTCTTTCCTTAACCTACCCGCTTCATCGGTCATTCAAGCGGGTCGGTCTCACCTATGCTTTCGACCGTTCATCCGTAATTGCGGTCAGCGAAGCTTCCAAGATTCTATTTACAAACCTGGCATTTCGTGGAATATCCGGTCCCAATTCTCTCTCCGGCATCATCACGAGCAAGCTTCTTCCCAGCTTCTCGTTTAATACGGTGGATAGCCCATACTTTCCAAAGACCGGAACCACTTTGTATCTGGGAGGTGAAGTCGCCGGCCTGGGAGGGACGGTGCGGTCGGTGCGTCCGATCGTTCAGTACAAGCACTTCATTCCGATGCAGAACCGCCGAAACACGATTGGATTCAATCTTCAGGCTTCTTTTCTTACCGGCTATGGTGGGCTGGTGGCGCCGCCGTTCGAGCGTTCCTATATGGGAGGCGACAATGACTTGCGAGGCTTCGACATCCGCTCCATCTCACCGGTCGCATTTCTCCCGGACAAGAGCGTGATCAGTTTGCGCAACCCCGACGGCTCCATCGTTCCCAAGGATCCAAGTAATCCCCTGCGCGGGGCTTATTCGATTCCACTACCGCTTCAACGGATCGTCTTCCCCGGCGGAGATACCAGTGTGGTCACCAACCTGGAATACCGAATCACCATTGCGGGGCCGGTCGCGCTGGCTCCGTTCATGGACGTGGGCATCAATCCCATTCTCAGAAGTTCACAATTGCGAATCAACTCGGGTCAATTGAGCGATATCAACAACACTCCGTTCGGATGTCCCGCTCTGGATGTCGCCTTGAACTGTCTGGGTGGGCAATTTCAGACTTTTTCCGAGTTCCTGAAGCCAGTCGCTAGCACAAACTGGATTCCACGGATGTCTACAGGACTGGAATTGCAAGTCTTTATGCCGGTGATCAATGCGCCTTTCCGCCTTTACTGGGCGTACAATCCGCTCCGGCTGGATACCATCACTTCGGCTGCCGTGCCCATCACCCGAGACATGTTTCCGCCAGGGGCCGCGGGCGACTTCACTTTCCAGAGTGCTGCTGCTGTATTCTCTCCCAAGTTCTTGTTGCGAGAACCGCGGAAGACTTTCCGGTTCTCCGTCGCAACCACCTTCTAGAGGGCAGGCCTTGGCCCGCGTCCCGTTCACGCGGTTTGACGCTGGGGCGACACTGTTCCTATAATAGTAATTACTTACCCCCTTGCCATTCGCATGATAGGGTGGTTATCACGCCTTCAATTTGTGACGCGGGAGCTGGCATGTCCAGCGACCCCTCCAAGGAGTCTAGCAATCTCATGACAAGTAAGTTTATGCAATCTCTTATGGTTACCGTCTTTGCCTTCTCTCTGACAGCTTTGGCTCAGACAGGTAGCGCCTCGGCGGCATTGCCCCCCGCTCCCAGCGCGGCGGTGCCCACCACTACAGCGCCTTCGGTCACCAGCGCTACAGGAACCAAGATGGGGACCATCAACGTTGAACAGGCCATCTTTGCCAGTAACGAAGGCCAGCGCGATTTTGATGCCCTGAGCAAGAAACTGGAACCAAAGCAGAACGAGTTGAAGACCCTGAACGACGACGTGGACAATCTGAAGAAACAGCTGAATACTCAGGGTGACAAGCTCAACGACCAGGCTCGTGCCACGTTGGTGAAGCAAATTGAGCAGAAGCAGAAATCTCTCGAGCGCTCGGTTCAGGATGCTCGTGATGATGCGCAGAATCAACAGAACGAGATCGCTCAGCGCATTTTGCAGAAGATGGCGCCACTGCTGGTGAAGTACGCGGCGGATAATGGCTTTGGAGTGATCATCGATACTTCCAATCCCTGGCCGAATGGGCCGGTACTCTGGGCCGGGCCGGCGGTGGACATCACCAAGCCGGTAGTGGAAGCCTACAACGCTCAGTCCGGTGTGCCCGCGCCGGCGAAGCCGGTAGCGGCGCCAAAGCCAACCGGATCGGCAACCAAACCTGCAACTGCGCCCTCAACCAAACCTGCAGTCCCGCCTGCAACCAAGCCTCAAGGTTCGGAGACTCCGAAATAATCGCGACACTTGTACCGACTAAAAAGTTCCTGCAGGCCGCGTTTCGACGCGGCCTTTTTTCTTTCTGTAACGGAGGTCAGAACATGCTTAAGCGGTGTCCTTAGAGATAGCTTTTCCATCTCAGGAGGACACGATGTTCGCCGATTCTTTGTGCGAGTCCCATCATTCTGGCCGAGGTTGGATAACTCTGGCCTCCTTCGCTGTACAGACACTCGCTGTCGCCACCTTGCTGGCGCTGCCGCTTCTTAATACCGAAGGCCTTCCGCGAATGCATTCCGTCGTGGAACCACTGGTGTCGTCACCGCGGCCGGCTATGACGCCAAAAGATCAGCGCTTTACGAACCGGCCTAGTAGTCCTGCCAAGGCCGCGCTCGTCGTGCCCAGTCAAACTTCGCGCGAGATGAAGTTCATTCCGTCGGAGGATTCCCAGCCGCAGCTTGATGTCAGACAGCTTGGAGTTCCGGGCGGGACCAGCAATCGTTGGAGCGACAACCCAATCATCAATTCAATCGCGAATTCAACTTCCAATTTCGCCCCGCCGCCCGTGCCCGTCAGCCATGCGCAGCGTGTTTCCCGAATGATGGAAGGAAACTTAATGCTTCGCGTGCAGCCGCTATATCCACCCCTCGCCCGCCAGGCTCGCATTCAGGGACAAGTTGTAATACGCGCGGTGATAAGCCGGAACGGCATGATTGAAAATCTGCAGGTGCTCAGCGGTCATCCCATGCTGGTGCAGGCTGCAATTGATGCGGTGAAACAGTGGCGCTACCGTCCGTACTTCCTAAACGGAGAACCCGTCGAGGTGGAGACGCAGGTTACGGTGAACTTCCTGCTTTCAGGCGGTTAAGTGTAGCGCCGGCGTCCCGCCGGATTTCATAGACGATCAACATTTATAGGACCGAAGGCGTAGGGGAGTAGCACGGCGGTAACGTCGGTGGCATGGGCCGTCCCCGCTATAATCGGCTGAAGTGGCCACTATCGAAATTTCGAAGCGGACTGCAACCCGGCCGACCTGGGCTGAGATTTCACTAGCAAATCTGCGCCACAATCTCCGCGTTATCGAGCAGCATGTAGGCGCAAACGTCACCGTTTGTGCCGTGGTGAAAGCGGACGCTTATGGTCACGGAGCCTTAGAGTGCGCCCAAACGCTTGAGCAAGAAGGGACACAGTGGCTGGGAGTGACCTCGCTGGATGAGGCTATTCCGCTGCGCGACGCTGGGATCCGGACGCGCATTCTGTTGATGACCGGCTTCTGGCGCGGTGAGGAAGATGAAATCGTTCGCTTAGGGCTCACGCCCACCATCTGGGAAGCTTCACAAATTGAATTATTGGAAAAGGCTTCTGTCCGGCTTGGTGTTCCCAGGCACGCCGTCCACTTGAAAGTGGATACTGGGATGGGCCGCCTGGGCGTGACACCAGCAGAATTGTCAGACATTTGTTCGATACTAAAATCCTCACCCCACCTATTGCTCGAGGGGCTTTCGACCCATCTGGCGTCGTCTGAAGTGCTGGATGCACCTTCCGTGGGTGAACAGTTGAAGCGTTTTGAAAATGTTCAACGAGTGCTACGAGACACTGGACTGCGGCCGACACTGGTCCACGCTGCCAATACCGGTGCGGTAATCTCGCGCCCCGAGTCCTGGCACAACATGGTGCGACCCGGCATCGCCCTGTACGGCTACCATCTGCCCTTTGAGCGCGCAGGCAGAGAAGTCAGCGGCAGCAAGTTGCGGCTACCTGTGAAGCCGGTGCTGACATGGAAGACACGAATTCTGTCCCTGCGCGAGGTTCCCGCGAAACAGCCGCTTGGCTACGGCGGAACATATGTAACTAATGCGCCTGCCCGCATCGCAGTACTGCCAGTTGGATATGCCGATGGATTGAACCGGGGACTCTTCTCCGGCGGCAGGGTGATTGTGCGAGAACATTACGCCCCGATTGTCGGGCGAATCTCAATGGACCTGACCCTGGTGGACGTTACTGGCCTTCCCGGTATCTCAGTTGGTGACGAAGTGGTCTTGTTAGGATCCTGTGATGGCCTGAGCGTGGACGCACGCGAGCATGCAGCGTTGGCCAAGACCATTCCTTACGAAATCCTCTGCGGAATTTCAAAGCGGGTTCCGAGGAAATACATCGTTTAGCGTCACTCCGTTCAGCTTGCGGATGTCCAATTCGAATCCTGATCACGACCATTCAATTGCTTTCACGTCAGTCGTTCCAGAACTTTTGCTAGTATTTTTAGGATGGTCATGGCTTCACGCTACATGCAGTGGATGTATGACTGGGAAACCGGGCTTACGTCGGTGGACAACAATCGCGTGGTGCGTCCGCTGGATTGGGGCGTGGAGTGGGCCCGGGAGTGGCCTTGTCGCAACGGATTTTCGCCTGGGCACATGCCTGAGGACTGCGAGAGGTTCCTGCGCGATTTCAATCGGCGGATTGTAGCCGGCAGCGACGAATTCTATTCCTATGCCATGCCCACTGATTTTCGCCTGGAAAAACGGGAAATTCAGGTCTTCAGCACTCGGGAAAAGCCAGATCCGAAACTGGAAAGAAAAGTGCGTGGAACTTATGCTGAATTCTTGCGCTTCACTTCTCCGGTGCGCACGCCCTATCCCGAGAATGACCTTGTGAACGCTCGCTGGTTTCCGGCACGCGGCAGGCGAGCAGTCGTGCTGCTCCCGCACTGGAACGCAGACGCGATAGCCTACACCGGATTGTGCCGGACGCTGAATCTCCTCGGCATTGCTGTCCTACGTTTGAGCCTTCCGTACCACGATATCCGAAGACCGCCTGAGATTGATCGCGCAGATTACGCAGTATCCGCCAACATTGGGCGCACGCTCGATGCTTGTCGCCAGGGCGTTACTGATGTCCGTTGCTGCTTAGATTGGCTGGAACAACAGGGATACAACCGGTTGGGAATCCTGGGCACAAGTTTGGGCTCATGCTACGCCTTTCTTGCCAGCGCACACGACCCGCGGATTCGAGTTGCGGCGTTCAATCATGCTTCCACCTACTTCGCGGACGTGGTTTGGCACGGCCAGTCGACTCGTCACATTCGCCAAGGACTGGAACCCCAAATCGATCTGGAGCGTCTTCGCATGCTTTGGAGCGCCATTAGTCCGATGTCCTATTTCCCACAATTTGCGCGATGGCCGAAGAAATCGCTCATTGTGTACGCGAAATATGACCTCACCTTCCTCCCTGAGTTCTCCCGCCACGTGGTCGAGCAATTTGAGCGGCATGCACTCGATCATAAGGTGGTAGTGCTTCCCTGCGGCCACTACACCACAGGCGAGACGCCTTACAAATACATGGACGGCTGGCACATAGCATCTTTTTTCCGCACAGCATTTTGAAGGCTAGAACTTGGCATTCAACGTCTGACGTCGTAAGAATCCGTGCAACCTGCCCGCATGTGGGAGTCGAATGCGAAGTGCTAATTCCTCGACGCTTCGCTAGAATGATTGGGTTTAGTACCTGGCCAAAGGTCGAGCACCGAACCTTTGATGGCTAAGTGCCAAGTGCTGACCTGTGAGTTGAATCATGAAAAACATCTCCCAATCGCTGTCCGAAGTGGATCCCCAGATCGCCGCTGCCATAGATAACGAAGTACGACGGCAGCATGAAGGTTTAGAACTGATTGCGTCAGAAAACTTCGTCAGCGAAGCAGTCCTGGAAGCCATGGGCTCGGTCTTTACCAACAAGTACGCTGAAGGATATCCGGGCAAGCGTTATTACGGAGGCTGTGAGTTCGCCGACATAGTGGAAGATCTGGCGCGCGAACGGTCGAAAAAACTATTTGGTGCGGAGCACGCAAACGTTCAGCCTCATGCCGGATCACAGGCCAACATGGAAGCATATGCAGCGGTGTTGCAGCCGGGCGACACCATTCTTGGACTGAATTTGGCGCACGGCGGTCACCTTACTCACGGCCACCATCTGAATTTCTCCGGCAAAACTTATCGAATCGTCCCCTACGGTGTCACCAAGGAGAGCGAGACTATTGACTATGACGATCTCGAAAAGCTGGCAGAGAGGGAAAGACCGAAGCTGATCATCGGCGGGGGCAGCGCATATCCGCGAATTATTGATTTTGCTCGCATGCGCCAGATCGCCGATAAAGTTGGCGCCCTCTATCTGGTCGACATGGCACACTTCGCTGGGCTGGTTGCTGGCGGCGTACATCCGTCACCAGTGCCACATGCACATATTGTGACTTCGACCACTCACAAGACCCTGCGTGGACCCCGTGCCGGCATGATCCTTTCCCGGCAAGAGTTTGC
Source organism: Terriglobales bacterium (assembly GCA_035489695.1). Classification (GTDB taxonomy): domain Bacteria; phylum Acidobacteriota; class Terriglobia; order Terriglobales; family Acidobacteriaceae; genus 40CM-3-55-5. The sequence goes on along the minus strand of DATHJP010000867.1, from coordinate 17,940 downwards.
TGCCGCTATCGATAAAGTCGTTTTCCCGGGCATGCAGGGAGGACCGCTGGTTCACATCATTGCCGCGAAAGCAGTCTGCTTCCTGGAAGCCATGCAGCCCGATTTCCGAGATTACGCGCGGCAGACCGTGCTCAATGCCAAAGTGCTGGCCGACGCATTAGCGGCGGAAGGCTTTCGAGTCATCTCAGGGGGAACTGACACGCACCTGATGCTGATTGATGTGTTTTCGCAGGGAATGCTTGGAAGCGAGGCGGAGAAGGCGCTGGGAGAAGCAGGTATTACCGTCAACAAGAATGCGATTCCATTCGACGTGAATCCTCCCATGAAGCCCAGCGGTATCCGTATCGGCACGCCGGCTCTCACCACACGCGGTATGAAGGAACCGGAGATGCGCCAGATCGGGGGCTGGATCTCTGAGACGTTGCATCACCGCAGCGACGGCACGGTCCTGCGGAAAATTCGTGAACGGGTACTGGAGATGGCGGAAGCTTTTCCTCTCTATCCCGAGCGAAGGGCCAAGGCACAGGCGGAAGTCCGAGCCTAAAACTGAATGACGTTCGAGCTGCTTGAAATCTTTCCGTGAAAGTCGCCATCGATATCCGCAGGATGACCGAGTTTGGAGTCGGCACTTACACGCGCAATGTGGTGCGCGCCCTGGGCCGACTGGATCGCCATAATCAGTATTTTCTAATGGGTCCGCCGCAAAAGATGGCAGAGATCGGCCCGCTGCCCTCCAATTTCCAATCTGTTCCGCTGCTTGACGGCGACACGACAGTAAAGGGGTCGTTAGCATTCCGCAGCATTCTCAGAAATCTGAGTTGCGATCTGGTTCACATCCCCCATCTGTTCTGGTTGCCGAGAGCCCTGCCTTGCCCGTACGTGATGACCGTACACGATGTGCTCGAACATATGTACCGCGCGCATGATCGCTCGGGGCTGAGGCGCTTTTTGCATTTTCAGCTTACCCGCAGGATGCTCAGACGAGCGGCACGGATCTTCGCTGTTTCTAAATTTACCAAAAGTGAAATTGAGAAGCTGTTTGGCATCCCTGCGTCGCGGATTGAAGTTGTTTACAATGCCATTGACGAACGCTTTTTGCGTGGACACACAAACGACAGCGATCGCCAATTTCTCGCCGAACGCTACCTCGTAACCTATCCGTTCATACTGTATGCCGGGCGAATCAGTCCCCACAAGAATGTGGTTCGAATCATCGAAGCCTTTTCAGCCCTGAAGGCTGAACTCGACAAGGAAGGCAAATATCCCGACCTCAAGCTGATCATTATTGGGGACGAGCTCTCGAAGCATCCCGACCTGCGTCGCACCGTTATCCGCGGCGGAGTTCAGAACGATGTCCGCTTCATGGGATTTGTTCCTATCGAAGTTCTCCGCATTTTTTATGACTCGGCTAAGACTTTTGTGTTCCCGTCGTTGTATGAGGGATTTGGGCTGCCTCCGTTGGAGGCTATGGCGCACGGTACTCCGGTCCTGACGTCAAACACTTCGTCTCTCCCCGAGGTGGTCGGAAACGCGGCGGTGCTGGTCAATCCGGAAAATGTTTTCGAAATCATGCGCGCGCTGCACCGCGTCTTGCTAGACCAGGCATTGCGCGAGAGGATGAAGCAACGAGGTTACGACCAGGCCAAGAAATTCTCCTGGGACGCTTCCGCGCGGGAAATTCTGAATGTGTACGAGAACGTGACCGGGCAGCGAGGCGAGAGGGTGCAGTCACAGAACAATGAGGAATCGCTGCCGAAAGTGGCAAACACCTAACCAATCGTCGTGTGGCGCGGGCGCCCCCGCCCGCGGCCTTTGACGGACCACGATTCCGTCGCCCACTCTAGTCCTTCTTCAGTAACGGCTGCCCAGGAGAATTGACCGCCATGCGTTGCAGCTTTCCGGCGATGCGGGTGCGCTCTGCTTCAGTCGTCGCAGCGGCATGACGCTTCCTGAGCTTAACAATTTTTTCATTGCGCGTTCGGCGACGGCGAATTTCGGGACGACGGCTTGGTGCTGACATGTATCACTCCTCATTTTGTTTTGGATATGGCAGCCAACGCTAGAGCGGAAGGGCAAACTGCCTAGCCAGAGATTATAGTCCACCGGCTATAAGCTAGCCGCAAGCGCCGCGAGTCCATAGCCAGCTCTTAGAATCTCTGTGAACGCACACAGAAGTACACAGATTCCCAATCCACCAGGCCTCTCCATAAATGCGGCTTATCTTCTCCATAAATTTAAGTTCTTAAAATATTTGTGATGCACGCGAGAAGAATTATGTATTGGACTCTCACCGAGCGCGACCTGTAGTGTGCGCTCACTGGTCACGAGGTCACAAAAGTTTTCAGATGAGTTGACCGCGCGGCCCAGGGGGGAAAGTGAGCCGTCAAAATGAATCGTACTTCCTGGGTGATCGTGACCGTGTTGGGGTTCTGCGTCGCATTTGTGCCCGCTCCGCTATGCAGAGCTCAGAACCAGTCGGCACCAATTGAACCCGCTGCATCGGAGATTTCACAACGAATGCAGGAGCTTGAAAAACAAGTTAGCGATCTTCGCAGCGAGCTTGCTGCGTTGAAGCAAAACGACAGCATGTCATCAAGCGCTAGGACTCCAACGCAAACTGCGCAGGTGAATCTCTTAAATACAACGCCAGCGACTTCTTCGCCGCCAATCGCTATATCAATCGCGAGTCTCCTGGGCCCCACTTCGGTGAGCGGTTTCGTAGATACTTATTACAACTACAACTCCAACCAACCTTCTTCGCGGACAAACGGATTCCGCAGCTTCGATGTTGCTTCAAATCAATTCGCGCTGAATCTCGTCGAACTAGTGGTGGACAAGACTCCAGATCCCGCGAACAGCAGGACGGGATATCACATCGCACTCGGGTTTGGCCAAGCGATCAACGCCGTTAACGCCAGTGATCCAGCTGGGTTGGGTTTTGATCAATATCTGAAGGAAGCCTATTTCTCCTACCTCGCGCCTGTGGGCAAAGGTTTGCAGATTGATGCCGGCAAATTTGTCACTCCGAATGGCGCCGAAGTGATCGAGACCAAGGACGACTGGAACTACTCACGCGGCCTGCTTTTCTCTTATGCCATTCCGTATTTCCATTACGGCTTGCGTGCAAAATACGCGTTTAACGACAAGTATTCAGTCACCGGTTTCCTGGTTAATGGTTGGAACAACATCGTGGAGAACAACACAGGGAAGACGTATGGAGCAAGTTTTGGATGGAATCCCACGAAGAAGGTCAGCGTCACTCAAAACTACATGGCTGGTCCGGAGCAGACCAACGACAACTCCAACTGGCGGCAGCTTTGGGACACCGTGATCACTTATTCGCCGACCAGCAGACTGTCGTTCACTGTTAACGGTGACTATGGTCGGGGCGATCATCCCATTCTCGCTACGTCCCCGACTCTGATCTTCGGCCCTAAACCAGTCTTCTGGACCGGAGTTGCCGGTTACGTTAGGTACGCCCTCAACGACAAATACGTGGTTTCGAGCCGGTACGAGTACTACGACGATCATGACGGATTTACCACCGGAACTTCGCAGCATTTCAATGGCATCACGGGAACTTTTCAGCGCACGATCGCAAGCCACATTATGAGCCGTCTCGAATTCCGGCACGATATGTCAAACCTGCCGACATTCGTGAAAGGAAATGGGCTGCCCGTCACGGCTCAAAACACCATGACCGCCGGACTTGTGTTCATGTTCGACAGTCGCGAGGCCAGGTAACTTGCGGGAAGACTAAGTATGAATCTGCATGCTGAAGCCGTTGTCGCAATGGGTCACGCTGAACAGTTGCGAAACCGGACAAGAGATGCGAGCAGCGAGATTGTGCTGCTCTCATGGGGCGATCGGCTTGGGTTCAAAACCAAATTACCCCTGGGACCAGTACCCAAGCCGCGCCCGCACCACAATTTTGCACCACTACCGAAAGGAAACGGCTATTTGCTGGACGCGAAAGTGCACGAAGCTTGATCAAAATCAATTAACTCTGATTAAGGAGCGATCTATGTTTGCCAGGCTGCAAAAAGGTAAGAAGCTACCGCTGGCGGAGAAGTTCACTCGCCTGAAAACTCGTTTGGGTGATCCGGAATGGCGCCGGTACGGGAGGCTTCTGTTTGCCGGCAAAGCTATGGGCGTGGGTTTGGTGCTGCTGATCATTACTGTAATTTCAAGTCTGTTCTTTGGCCGGGTCTATGCTGCGGACGTAGAGATTAAGGGCGCTGACATCGTCAATCCGATCAACACTGTCTGGACGTTGGTGGCTGCGTTCCTGGTGTTTGGAATGCAGGTCGGATTCACCATGCTGGAGGCCGGGTTCTGTCGATCACGCGAGACCGTAAATGTTCTGATGGAATGCATCGTCGATACCTGTCTTTGCGGCTTACTGTTCTTTGCCTTCGGCTTTGCTTTCATGTTCAGTCACGGCAACGGCTTCATCGGGTATCACTGGTTTTTTCTGAAGGATGTCCCCGCGACTTATGAAAGTACAGGAGTAGCATTTCTGGCATTCTGGCTATTCCAATTCGCTTTTGCCGATACCTGCTCAACTATCACTTCGGGTGCGATGATCGGCCGCACTGGCTTTGTTGGGGACTTGCTGTACAGCGTCGCGGTCTCTGGTTTCATCTATCCGATCGTCGGCCACTGGGCCTGGGGTCCGGATGGCTTTCTGGCGGCGATGGGCAGCAATGGACATTTCTTCGCTTCGCTCGGAATGGGCTTCCATGATTTCGCGGGTTCAACCGTCGTGCACACCATCGGCGGTTTCATTGCTTTGGCCGGCGCGATCGTCCTGGGTCCACGTCTGGGACGAAAGTTCAAGCGCGATGGCGGCGGTCCAATGATGCCCCACGATCTAACCATCGCAGCCAGCGGCGGTCTCCTTCTGTGGTTTGGCTGGTACGGCTTCAATCCTGGCAGCACGCTTTCCGCGATGGACTTCGAAGGCATCGGACGAGTTGCCACCAATACCACACTGGCTGCCTGCGCGGCCGGCTTAACCGCAATGATCTACGCCTACATCCCAAACAAGAAATGGGACGTGAGCTTCACGGTGAACGGATTCTTAGCAGGATTAGTGGCGATCACCTGTCCTTGCTACTGGGTGAGTCCGACCGGCGCGATCCTGCTTGGTGGTGTTGCCGGAGTGATTGTGGTAGCAGGCGTCGAACTTCTGGAATGGCTCCGCATTGACGACCCCATCGGCGCGGTGCCCGTGCACGGCATATGCGGCATCTGGGGCACATTGTCGCTGGGATTATTTGCTTGCGGAAAATATGGAGCGACAGGACCAGTTTCGCCGGATAACTCCGCTCCGCTTACGGGGCTTTTCTATGGGGGCGGCGCTCAAGTGTTGATCGCTCAGGCGATCGGCAGTTTGATTGTCACGTCCGCTACATTTTCGATTGCTTTGGCAGTGATGTATTTGGTAAATCTAACCGGGACGCTGCGCATCTCGGCCGAAGGCGAGCTCTACGGTTTGGATCTGCACGAGCATGGTATTTCGGCTTATCCGGAATATGTCATCTCATCCCTGTCTGCACCTGGTGGCATGACGGCACAACCCCGCGCTGCCGAGCCATCACCGAGCCTGGCAGGGGCCAAGGCGCTGCAGCGGATCGCCATGGACGAAATAAGCTCTTGAATCCGGCTCGGTTTTCCCGGCCCGGTATTGGTCCTCGGAAGAAATTACATAACTTCGAGGGAAAGGGACAGATGACCAAACTTGAAGCGATTATTCAGCCATCGAGATTTGAAAACGTCAAGGAAGTACTGACCGAACTCGGCGTGGAAGGCATGACCATATCCGATGTGCGCGGACATGGGCGCCAGAAAGGTCACACTGAAACGTATCGCGGCCGGGAGTACAGTGTTGACTTGCTGCCAAAAATCAAGCTGGAGATGGTCCTGCCCGATAATCTGGTGGACTCAGTTGTAGACGCCATTGTGCAGACAGCCGGTAGTGGAAAGATCGGCGATGGCAAAATCTTTCTCTACCGAGTGGAGGAGGCAATTCGGATCCGGAATCAGGAACGCGGAGTCGCTGCGTTGTAGTTGGCGCTCTCAGTCGGGGGGCGCGTCTCTTAAAAATCGCGAGCTAATACGTGCCCGCCACGCGCGCGCGGCATGTTGTGCCCATAACCTTTCCTGATAGGCGTCATAAATAGTTTCAATTTCCCCAACTCCGAGTCGCTGGTTAAAGTAACGGTCTTGCGGCGTCTTCACCGTTTGAGTGATGCATTCAACGGTTCAGGCGCGGGTTTTACTCGACCTCCTGAAGCCAAGGAGCAAGACACATTGTTCGCAGACAAACGGCGGATCAACGTCCTCCTAACGTTGTTGTTCCTTTGCATTGCGGCTTATCCCGCCATTTCTCAGACATCTTCAAGCCTCACTTCCATCACCTCTGCGGGCCAAACCGAACGTATCACCCGACTTGAGCAAGCTGTCACCGAGGCCAAGAGTTCCGCAGACAACTCATGGATGCTGGTGAGTTCCGCGCTCGTACTCATGATGACTGGTCCGGGCCTGGCGCTGTTCTACGGCGGGCTGGTGCGTAAGAAAAATGTGCTGGCCACCATGATGCAGAGCTTTGCCTTGATGGCCGTCATCACAATTCTTTGGGCGCTCGTCGGTTATAGTCTCTCGTTTGGAACTGGGAACAGCTTCATTGGCGCTTTCAATCACATCTTCCTGCGCAACGTGGGACTTCAGCCAGACGCGGACTATTCCGCCACAATTCCGCAACAGACGTTCATGGTGTACCAGTTAATGTTTGCCATCATCACCCCAGCGCTGATCACTGGGGCCTTCGCCGAGCGGATGAAGTTCAGCGCCATGGTTTTGTTCATGATCTTGTGGTCGATTGTTGTCTACGACCCAATGGCGCATATGGTCTGGGGCAAAGGAGGACTACTGAACGCAGCTTTGGGGGGACGATTCCCGACACTCGACTTTGCCGGAGGAACCGTAGTTCATGTCACGTCTGGTGTCTCTGCCCTGGTGTGTGCCCTTTATCTGGGAAAACGTGTTGGTTATCCGGGAGAGCCCATGCCGCCGCATAGCGTAGTGTTGAGTTTCATAGGAGCCTGTTTGCTCTGGGTTGGATGGTTCGGATTCAACGCAGGAAGCGCGCTGGGCGCTAGTCCGCTGGCAACGAGCGCCTTTGTCGCCACACATTTTGGAGCGGCGGCAGCAGTTGTGGGCTGGGCGGGAGCGGAGTGGCTACGAAATGGCAAGCCCAGCACTCTCGGTGCTGTTTCTGGCGCCGTGGCTGGATTGGTAGCCATCACGCCGGCAGCGGGATTTGTGAGTCCCATGTCTGCTCTAGCAATTGGCTTGATCGCCGGCGTGGTCTGCTACCTGATGGTCGCACAAGTAAAGGGTCGAGTGGGCTACGACGATTCCTTGGACGCTTTCGGTGTGCACGGAGTTGGTGGAACCATTGGGGCGATTCTCACGGGAGTATTCGCTTCGCGAGCAATTAACCCCATCTTCAAGGATGCGCACGGGAGCGCCACGGGGCTGAGCATCATCGATGGCAATGCCGGTCAGTTGCTGAACCAGTTTGTGGGCGTGGTGATTGGCTGGCTTCTCGCCGTGGTTGGAACGTTGGTCATCCTGAAAGTTGTGGACTTGACGATCGGATTGCGGGTCCCGGAGGATCACGAGATCCAAGGGCTGGATCTGTCGCAGCACGGGGAAGAAGGCTACAACTTCGAAGTGTCAGCCTAGGACGGCGGAGCGGCATCCTTCACGATGAGCTTTATTGTTGAGACGGGATACGATGACAAAAATTGAAGCTGTGATTCAGACGTCGAAATTGGAAGCGGTGAAAACCGCACTCCACGAGATTGGTGTGGAAGGGATGACCGTGCTCGAGGCCCGCGGCCACGGGAGGCAGAAAGGTCATACTGAGTTTTATCGTGGACGAGAGTACACCGTGGATCTGATTCCCAAAATCAAGCTGGAAATGGTATTGGCTGACGACATGGTGGAAAGAGCAGTAGATGCGATTGTGAATGCCGCACGCACCGGCCAGATTGGCGATGGCAAGATTTTCTTGTCCAAGGTCGACGAAGCGATCCGCATTCGAAATCAAGAGCGAGGGATCGCCGCGCTCTAGACCACAAGTTCGTTCTCCCTTCGATGCACTTGACGTTCGGCTCGTCTGTTTTATTGCACAAAGCGGAAAGACTGAAATCCTATGCCAGTTACGGTTGTTAGTTTTACAACTCAGGATCTTTTCAGGACTGAGTGTGAGAAGATTCGGGCCAGGTTTGAGGAGTCGCGCGACGGCCACGCCGCTGTCCACGGGCGTTCGGATCTGATCGACAAAATGACAACGCAGTTGTGGGACTCCGACTTGGAGAGCATGAAAGGGACGGAAGAAGTTTGCGTTGTGGCCCTCGGTGGTTACGGCCGTCAGGCATTATTCCCCTATTCCGATGTTGACCTCTTGTTTTTGTCTGCATCATCGTCGAGCGAGCACGCGCAAAAGCGAATCCGTAGCCTTTGCCAGGCTCTTTGGGATTTGCACCTTCGCGTCAGCCCAAGTACGCGAACCTTAGATGATTGCAGCAAACTTCATCGCGATAACCTGGAATTCAATATTTCGCTTCTTGATTGCCGGTACCTCTGCGGTGATAGGGTTCTCTTCGAGCGACTTCGAGAGCAGATTATCCCGAGAATGGTCGCCCGGGATGCTAACGAATTGATGCAGCGACTGGCCGACCTGACCCGGGAGAGGCACAAAAAGTACGGGCAGACGATTTTTCACTTGGAACCGAACATAAAAGATTGCCCGGGCGGCATCCGTGATTATCAGGTCGCATACTGGCTCACGTTGGTGTCAGAACTCGAGAAGACTGGCGCGTGGCCGACAGAGAGCGTTCTACCAACGACGCTCCGCAAAGATTGCAGCGCCGCTCTGGATTTTTTTTCGGCAGTGCGATGTTTTCTGCATTATCGGCAAGGCCGAGATCTCAATGGCCTTACGTACGAGCTCCAATCGGAGGCCGCCGCGGCTGGAATCGGTGTTGCAGCAGGAGCGCCAGCCACACCGAGCGAGTGGATGCGAGGTTATTTGCGGCATGCGCGCGCGATTTACCGGCTTACCGTTCTCCTCGATGAAGTGCCGCAGGCGCGTTCGGGTCTTTACCGGTTCTTCGAAAGCCGCAAGTCGCGCCTCTCCAATGCCGATTTCTCCGTGGTGGAGGGACGGGTTTTTCTGAGACAGCTCTCCTCGGTAGAGGATCCATCGGTACTCTTCAGTCTTTTTGAATTTGTGGCCCGGCATGGACTCAAACTAAGTGCTGAAACCGAACGATGCGTCGAGGCTGCAGCATCCAGCATCCAGCAGCGGGCGAATCAGTATTCGGAATTGTGGGCACAATTACGGCGAATATTAATATTGCCTCATGCCGGTGCAGCTCTGCGTGCCATGCACCGGACGGGCTTACTGGTGCTCTTCTTTTCAGAGTTCGGAGCCATCGATTCGCTGGTCATACGGGACTATTACCATCGCTACACCGTCGATGAGCATTCGTTTGTCGCCATCGAAAATCTGCACACGCTTCACGCCCCTGGTGACGATTTGCAGCGGCGTTTCCGGGACGTTTTGGATGGAATCGAGAAACCCGAGCTTTTATTTTTGGCGCTTCTTTTACACGATGTTGGCAAAGGCGTCGAGACGCCGAACCACGTCGACGGAAGTCTGCAGGCAGCAGAAAAGATATTCCAGCGCCTTCGCCTGGAAATCGACGACCAGGACACAGTGCGCTTCCTCATTGCGAGTCATCTTCGAATGTCGGCAACGGCTACGGGGCGCGACATTTTCGATCCCAAAGTTGTGCAGGAATTTTGCGACTCAGTCGGCACGACAGAACGGCTGAAGATGCTAACTTTATTAACTTATGCGGATATCAAGGCGGTCAATCCCGAAGCTCTTACTCCGTGGAAAGCGGAAATAATCTGGCAGCTCTATGCCGCCTCTTCCAATTATCTGAGCCGAACCATTGACGACCAGCGAGTGGTTGCGCAGACCTCGAATGAAGGGCACATTAAGCGGGTTGTTTCGGCCGCGCCGCCAGACGTCGACTCCAAAAAACTGATCTCATTCCTGGAGGGATTCCCCAAGCGGTATTTGCTGACCCACGCCCCGGACGAAATCGTCTCTCACTACCGAATGCATCAGCATTGGAACGGTGTGGAACCTCAGATTGATCTTCTGAAACAAAATGGCTACTACCAGGTTGTTTTGCTGACCTTGGATCGTCCTGCGCTCTTTGCCCGGGTTGCAGGCACACTTTCGTCCTGGGGCATGAATATTCTGAAAGCGGAAGCTTTTTCAAATAAAGCCGGCACTGTGCTGGACACGTTTCGCTTTGTCGACCTTTTCCGCACCCTGGATATGAACCCGACTGAGAAAGCACGGCTGAAACGAAGTCTCGCCGACAGCGTCTCCGGCGACATCGACGTCAGGGAACTGATGGAAACGAAATTCAAACCGACGGCAAAAACCCCCAAGGTGAAGATCCAACCCAGCATTCACATTGATGGCAAGTGTTCGTCACACAGTACCGTAGTCGAGATTACGGCTCAGGATCGCCCAGGGTTGCTGTACGACATCAGCTCCGATCTTGCAGAGCTAGGGTGCAATATCGAAGTAGCGATCATCGATACTCAAGGTCAATCGGCGATTGACGTATTTTATGTCACACACGTTGGGGGAAAGCTTGACGCCGCATTGCAGGACAAAATGCGAGACGCTCTCCTGCAGCGGCTCTAACGGACTGTCAAAGCCCCGGGTTCGTTCTTAGGGCTAAGGCCGGCACTATTCCGCGAGGAGAACATTCAATGCTCGCGCCAACTCTGCTTTGTCCTGCACGCCAGACCTCTCATCATGGGTACCGTCGGTAAGAATTGCGAGCTGTTGCGAGAACAGCCGCGCGGCATCATCACGAGATAGGTAGACTGCTGCACTTGGCAACCGAACCTGCCAAGTGGTCTGGTCCTGGTGATCGATGGCCCAGCGCTGACGATCGTGGTGCTTTTTCTGGTTAATCCGGGCGTCGGATAACGATAGCGGCCCGTCGATCGCGACCTCGACCGATCCTGTTTGGCCTTTAATCTTCATACGCTCCACTTTGACGCGATCGAAGACGACCACCGGTACGCGCAAGTTGAATAAGTCCCGCGGGCGAAGCGAGTTCGCATAATCCTTGGATAACTTGAGAAGCGCGTTGCGGATCTGCTCTGAACTAAGGCGAACAGAGTCCACGATTAGAGCATCAGTGATCGCTATATTTGCAGGCTCAAGAACCGTTGATTCGGTTTCTTCTTCCACTCTTGTATTTCGCGAACTCGACGGAGGCTCTGCTGCCGTCGTTCGTCTCACATAGCGGTAGAATCGCGGCTTTCCACGCCCCTTCCAATAGGACGAATCGTAAAAATCTACTCCCACTCCCGAGCGCAGCGAACTGTAGAAAGAGTGCTGGGTCGGACTGACTATGATTCCCATGTGTCCTGGCCAGACAATCAGGTCGGCCACCTGCGGAGTCGTTACCCGATGAAACTCATTGATTCCGGAATAAAGATCGGAGGAGTTTGCATAAGGGTAGGGGAATCCTGCGCGGCTATATATCTCATGCACCAAATGCGAACAGTCAACTTTGGAACGATAGCCTTGGCGGCCAAAGGCCGCGCTGATCACCAACAGCCTGTCGTCCGAGCTCATCAGGCCCGCAGGTGTGCGGTGTCTGTCCTCCACTTCATCGCGGTCTCGAGAAGCCAATATTCCAGAGTTCTCACGTCTCTCGGATGTTTGCTGGGCATGGATGTTCCCGGCGGCAAACAATGTGATCAACAACAGAGTTCGCGCTTTGACAAGAAAGTGCATAGTTCAATTTATTGTGATGCGATCTAAATGGCTAGCAGGACTTACGGGAGTGCCGGTATGGTCATGTCTGTTGGGACACTGCCAGGCTAAACCAAATATTTTCAACAGTGTAAAGAGACCTCAAGCGACAAGAACGCACGACAAAAAAACAGCTGGTCCGAACTTGGACCAGCAGTCTATCAAGCGACTTTATGCCGCCCGGTCGCGAGCTTCGGCGGGCACAACTCCCAGTTGCTGCATCAACCCGAGAGCATCCCAATTTCCCCAGCTCTCGATGAATTTTCCATCTCGTACGCGCGCGATGGTCATTCCGGTTACTGAAATCTGTCGCCCCGTTTTTGTTATGCCGGGCAGATCTCCTTGGTGAGTGCCGGTAGCGGTCCAACGGATCGCGACCGTATTTCCATCAGCAAGCAAGTCTTCAATGGTGTAGTGAAGATCTGGAAATGCATTGAGGTAGTAGCTGACAAATTCTTTGTGGCCCTCGATCCCGCTGGGGACCTCTGGGGACTGGGCATCATGGTGAACGTAGTCGGCTGCCATGAGCTCATCTATCACGTTGAGTTTCTTGTTATTCCATATTTCCTCGAAGACACGCCTAGAGATCTCCTTATTGTCTGCCACCATAGTGACCTCCTGATCCGGATCGCTTGGGATCCGGACCGTTGAGGATTCTACACCCGCCGGCATTCCAGCCTTCCATGCCAACGTTAACGCCGTCACGGGACAATGGCCGCTGCTCCGTCGATGGAATCGGTTTTTATCGCGAGCAAGGCTTCATTTGCCCGTTCGAGTGAGAATGCCGTTACCTTCGGTCGAAGGCCAATCTCACTCGCGATTTCAAGGAAATCCCGAGCATCAGCACGGGTCATATTGGTAACGCTGCGAAGCTGGCGCTCGCCCCAGAGCAGGCGATCGTAGTCGAATTCTGGAATCCGATCCAAGTGAATGGCATTGATGGCAACCACGCCTCCCTTTCTCAGACTGGCGAGAGCGGCGACAACTACCTCACCGCTGGGTGCAAACGTCACAGCACGGTCGAGCGCGACAGGTGGTCGTCTTTCTCGTTCCCGATCCAAGTGGCTCCCAAGGTGGCGGCCAACTTGCGATGGGAGGCACCTCGTGTGGAGACATATACTTCGCATTTCCAGGCCTTAAGCACAGCAATCGCCAGATGCGCCGACGCACCGAACCCAAACAATCCGACCCGCTCGCCAGGTTCGACGCCCGCTACACGAAGACTGCGAAAACCGATGATGCCGGCGCACAAAAGAGGAGCGGCATGCAGATCATCGAGGGTTGTGGGAAGTGGAAATGAGAAATCAATGCGAGCCAGTGCATACTCGGCATATCCGCCATCGACCGTGTATCCGGTGAAGGTCGGCGAATCGCAGAGATTTTCGAAACCTCGTTGGCAATACCAACACTTCCCATCCGTGCCGCCGATCCAGGAAACCCCCACACGCGTGCCCACAGGGATCTCATGCGTAGCTCCTTCCACGACTTCGCCAACAATTTGATGGCCAGGAACTAGTTTTTCTCGAAGCGAAGGAAGTTCGCCTTCGACGATATGAAGGTCAGTCCGACAAACGCCACAGGCCAGCACGCGCAGCAGAACATGACCGGGCTTGAGTTCGGGTTTCGAAACTTCGATAATTCGAAGAGGCCGCTTAGAAACATCTTGCGGTGAGGTCAGTACGGCAGCTTTCATTCGATCCTCTACTCGCGGCCGCGGATTGCCACTTAACCCGGCCCGTTAGATTCCGGGACAATGGCTACATTGCGCCAAGCCTTTTCGCAGCGGACCTGTAGCAGAGTATTGACCCAAGCCAAGAAGCATCCCCCAGAAAATGGACACTGCGAAGGGAAGAAATCAATGAGTAAAAGATTAGCAGCCGGACCTGTAAGCCGAATTCTGTCCACCGGATCGCTCCGGCAGGACGGTCATTCCTCTGGGCCACGCATCGCTGCGGGGCTCAAGCGACCTACCCGGAGGTGAAACGCGCCGAGCCGGCACGCGCTCAAGCGAACTTGAGGCTCCCTCCCTATTTGGTCTTGCTCCGTGTGGGGTTTGCCTTGCCTGTCGCATTGCTGCGACAGCGGTGCGCTCTTACCGCACCTTTTCACCCTTACCCTGATGTTGCCACCAAGGCGGTATGTTTTCTGTGGCACTTTCCGTCAGCCGGGCTTGAACCCGGCTTCCCGGACGTTATCCGGCACACTGCTCTGCGGAGTTCGGACTTTCCTCTCCCACCACTTGACGCGGCGAGAGCGACCGTCCGGTCCGGCTGCCAACTGGTTCATTATATTCGATGCCGACTTCAGATGAGACCTCTGCAGTTTTCAAGCAGCCTTCAACCATCCTGATCGCCTGTTAAACTTGAAGCGGTTGCAGAGGCTAAGAATTTAGGCTCGCAACCAGATCCCGAAACCTGAATCATGAACATCGCAGAAGCCATCCGCATCGCCCTGCAATCGCTGTGGGCGAATAAATTGAGGTCGGTCCTCACCTTGCTTGGAGTGGTGATTGGGGTAGCGGCTGTCATCGCTGTGGTCACGTTTGTCAACGGCATCAATGGATACGTGGCAGAGAAGATCTTTAATCTCGGCGCTGACGTTTTCATCATCAGCAAAATCAGTCCCGTCATCACCAACATTGACCAGTTTCTCGAAGGCCAAAAGCGCAAGGATCTGACTATGGACGACTATCAGGCCGTCCTCGAGGAATGCCACCATTGCGTGATGATAGGGGCCTCAACCTTCAATCCCAGCGGGCATGTCAAGTATGGAGAGCAATCGGTCAGCGACTCCTGGATACGAGGATTGACGCCGGCCATGGCCCCCATCCTCGATATGGACCTGACTTCTGGCCGCATGCTTAACGATAATGATCAGACCAACCGCTCCAATGTTGCCGTCATTGGAACCGACGTTGTGGACAATCTTTTTCCCGGCGCAGATCCGTTGAACAAGGAAATTCGCGTCGAAGGCCAGATCTATCGCGTAGTCGGGGTTGGCAAGAAGCAGGGTACGACTCTGGGGCAGAGTCGTGACAATTATGTAGCAATCCCTATCACCACCTATCTGAAACAGTTCGGTGCGCATACCAGCATTCGGATCTCCGGCAAGGCCAACGGTGTCGGCACCCAGTTGGAGTCTGCCATTGATGAAGCCCGCGCTATCTTGCGGGCTCGCCGCCATGATCTTCCCGGACGGCCAGACAGCTTTGCCGCCGAAACCAACGCCAGTTTTCTCAGTCTCTGGTCGAACCTGAGCGGTACGTTCTTTATTGCGATGGTGGCGATCGCAGCCATTTCGCTGATCGTGGGCGGTATCGTAATCATGAACATCATGCTGGTTTCCGTCACCGAGAGGACGCGCGAGATCGGAATCCGCACGGCAATGGGCGCGCGGCGCCAGGACGTGCTGATGCAGTTCCTCATCGAATCGGGCACCATGGCATTTGTTGGCGGATTGTTGGGGGTACTATTTGGCATCACCTTCGCCAAAGGAATTACGGCGATTATTGGAATGCCATCGGCAATAAAGTTGTGGGCGGTGGCTGCGGGCCTGGTGGTTTCGGCGAGCGTGGGCCTTTTTTTTGGCGTATATCCGGCGCGACGGGCAGCTCGACTGGATCCTATAGCTGCGCTGCGCTTTGAGATGTAATGCGGAACATGCTGCGGGTTAAGAAATCATAGATTGTCATGATGCGAAGAGGCGATTACGGCGAGATCGTGCAGATGGCGTTGGACACCATTCGCACCAACAAAATGCGGTCCGCACTCACCGTGCTCGGAATCGTCATTGGTGTAGCCGTTGTCATCGGTATTTCTTCCGTCGTGCGTGGGCTTAACGACAACGTTAGCCAAGTCATCAGCAGTCTGGGTTCGAACATCATTTTTGCGTATCACCAGCCCTTGACCTTCGGCAGACCTACCGAAGAGATACGCACTCGCAAAGAGCTGACTTTCGAAGATTTTGAAGCGGTGATGGAACTGCCGCACGTAAAAACGGCGACCACGGGTTTGCGTTACTTTCGTCAGGACTTCGGCACCGGCACTTACGAAGTCAAATACGGCAACCGCAAAGTGAAGAACACCATCCTCGAGGGGGACACAGGCACTTGGAAAGACGTGTTTGATTTAGACATCACATCTGGACGCTGGATGAACGAGACTGATGAAGAACATCATTCACCCGTGATTGTCCTCGGCTCAGATACTGCGGAAGAACTGTTCCCCAACCAAGAGGCCTTAGGCAAAGAAATCAATATTGATGGCCAATTGTTCTCGGTGATTGGTGTCGCCGCCAAACGCAAGAGTGTCTTCGCGGGCGGCAAGAATCCAGATGACAATATTGTGTACTTCCCTTTGGCCACCTTCCGCAAATTACATCCGGAACTGAAACAGTACTGGATTAGCGTCAAGGCCACTTCGCACGACGACATGCCTAAGGCCATTGACGAGATTCGTGAGTTATTGCGCCGGCGCCGGAAAGTACCGCCAAGTAAACCTGATAACTTCGCCGTATTTACTCAGGACTCACTTTCCGATGTGTGGAACCAGGTTACCGGCGCGGTCTTTGTCTTCATGTTTGCCGTGTCCAGTGTTGGCCTCATTGTGGGGGGAGTCGGGGTCATGAACATTATGTTGGTCTCGGTCACCGAGCGAACCCGCGAAATCGGTGTTCGCAAGGCCATCGGTGCGCGCAAGCGTGACATCTTGCTGCAGTTCACTTTGGAGGCGATTACTCTGACTGCCGTAGGCGGGATCCTCGGGGTGTTGCTTGGCGCAATTATCACCTGGACAATTCCTGCCATCTGGAGTTCGCTCCCAGCGCGGATGTCGCTGTTCTGGGCCAGCTTCGGTTTTGGAGCGGCCGCCATTGAGGGTTTGTTGTTCGGAATTTATCCGGCTTGGAAGGCCGCCAACCTCGATCCCATTGAGTCTTTGCGTTACGAATAGAATCTTCGTAGCGATGCTTCCGCACATTATCAAACTCATCCAGATCGTCGCAGTGCTGGGCACGTTGTCCAGTATTGGTTATTACCTGATGTGCTTGCTCTCCGCCGCAAAATTCTTGCGGGAGAGGAAGACCTCGACTACAGGCAATCGCTTTCCTGAAACTAGTCCCCCGGTTTCCATCCTTAAGCCTCTCAAGGGGACCGACCCTGAGATGTACGAAAGCCTTCGCAGCCATTGTCTGCAGGACTATCCAGAGTACGAAATCATATTCGGGGTTAAGGACACCAATGACCCCGCGACACAAATAGTGGCCCGCCTGAAAGCGGAATTTCCGCAACGCTTCATTCGGCTTGTAATGTGTCCCGAGAATCTGGGCGCAAATATCAAAGTGAGCAACCTTGCCCAAATGTTGCCCCGCGCACGGTATGAATTCCTGATCGTGAATGACAGCGATATCCGCGTTGAACCGGATTACTTGCGACGGATAATATCGCCGCTGGCCGATCCTAAGGTAGGCATGGTCACGTGCCTCTACCGGGGTGTGCCCGCTCGCACATTTGGAGCGAGGCTGGAGTCATTGGGGATTAGCACAGATTTCTCCGCCGGCGTCCTCGTGGCGCGGCAAGTTGAAGGGGGCATCCGTTTCGGATTAGGTTCCACCCTCGCCTTTCGCCGGCATGATTTAGAAGCAATCGGCGGTTTCCAATCCTTCGTGGACCACCTGGCCGACGACTATGAGATTGGAAGCCGCATCGCTGCTCGAGGGCTCGAGGTGAAGCTCTCCGAAACGGTGGTGGAAACATTCGTCCCTCCGTATTCCGTACGTGAATTTCTACTCCATCAATTGCGCTGGGCACGTAGCGTTCGCGACTCACGCCCATGGGGGTACTTGGGACTTGGGCTGACGTTTGGACTGGTTTGGGGCCTGCTCACTCTGATTTCTGCTCACGCCGCAGCTTGGACATGGACGTTGCTAGCCGCCACCCTGGCAATGCGTATGGCTGTAGCGATTGTGGTTGGCTTCTTGGTATCGCGTGATCGTCACGTACTCGGTTT
>DATHJP010000866.1:0-3416 GCA_035489695.1 Terriglobales bacterium | reverse complement strand
GTGACGGCGAACGGCTCGCCGACTGACTGTGGCGAGGAAATGGGGCTCCAAGAAAAGTGATGCAACTGGCCGGGTAAACCATCGTCGTTCACGATTGTCCCCACGCCCTGGGCCTTCGCAATCTTGACGTTAGATGGAGCGCTCAGATACACATAAAAGGTTTCATCCAGCTCTACCGTCAAGTCGCCAGTGACCGCGACTGTGATGGTTTTGTTGGTTTGGCCCGGCGCAAATGTCAGGAAGGTGCTGTTGAATGAAATGTAATCGCTGCCCGCACTCGCGACGCCGTTGGACGTGGAATAGCTCACCGACACAGCCTGGCCGCTGACAGCGGACAGGCTGACCGTGAAAACGGCGCCGGTGGTTCCCGAATTGCCCTCGGTCACGGTGGAGTCGCTGATAGAAACGGTTGGCAAGCGATCGTCGTTCAAGATCGTGCATCGGCCTAGACTATCCGAAAGAGTGGCATTCTCAGGGCTGGATAAGTTGACGCTGAAGGTTTCATTTGCCTCATTGACCGTGTCGCCGTTCACAAGAACTGCGACAGCCTGGTTCGTCACGCCGGGGGGGAAAACCAGCGTTCCGTTGGTGCTTACGTAATCGGTGCCGGCTGTGGCGGAAATGCTGGCAGTAACATAGTTGACCGAAACGGGCTGGACACTCACCGTTGATAAACTCACGGTAAAAACGGCTTGGGTGACTACAAAATCCCCTTCGGCTATGGCCAGGTCATTGATTGAAAGAGAAGGCAGGGCAACGACCGTCGTTACTGCTGTGGCGGCGTTGTTTGCTGGATTGGGATCAACCTCCGCACGCGAGACATTAACACGATTAGTGACAAATCCGACGCTGCTCGGCATGCCAACAATGGCGACGGTGGCATTACTTCCTCCCCGCAGCAACCCGAGATTGCAGATGACTGTGCCATTCGAATTGACCGACGCACCTTGGGAATTGGTAACGGACAGCAATGTGACGCTGGCAGGCAAAAGGTTCGTCAGAGTAACGTTCGTGGCGGCCGAAGGCCCCGCATTGCTGACCTCGATGAGATACATGAGGTTGCCGCCCACAACCACAGGATCGGGCAAGGCGGACATCCTAACAGCGAGGTCATTTTCAAGAGGAGCGAGTCCATGCAGAGCCTCGGCAGGCATGATGATGCCCGCTCCAGTATCGCGATCAACGCCGACAGCTTCAATATCGAGCGCTGTGCTGGCCAGCGCCGCGCGAATTTGATTTGGGGTTAACTCACGATTGTAAGACACAAGAAGTGCAGAGATGGCGGTGGCATGAGCGGCGGCAGCGGAGGTTCCGGAGAACGTTTGAAAACCGGGCACGGAAGTAAATACTTCGTCCGCCGCCGCAATATCAGGCTTTTGGCGAACGGACCCGCCCGTGGAGGAAAAATTCCCCGGCGTAATGGGTGTCCCATCTGCGTTGAAGAAGACACGCCTGGGGCCATCCGAACTAAAGGTTTCAACCGGATTTAGACTGCCCCCGACGAAAGGGCCCGGATATGAATTGACAGCGCTCACAGCAGCTACGCTAAAAGCGTTTGTGGCTGCCGAGTGTCCTTTCGTGTTTCCCGCCGTGCTGATGCTCAACCTTCCGCGACCCGTTTCCAGATGCAGAAAACGGGCGACTCCGGAAGCTTTGACAATTACGATCCGTTCACCCACGTTCAGAAAGCTGACGCTTTCGTAGGGGTCTTGTGTACCGTCCTGCAAATTGAGGGAACTGCGCAGCACACTTGCGCCCGTCGAATCCAGGACGAACAAATCATAGTCATTGTCGGAGGCCTGCAAAGGATCAGACCAAAATAAGTCCACCCGCAGCGAACTGCCGCCGGAGAGCACGGTATTGTAGGTCACGGGGCCAAAGCTATGGACGGTTCCTGCCCCGACGTTGACCGGAGGACCTGCCGGCCCACCATTAACAAAGTCCCCCTCCCAAGTGCCGGAAGTTCCGTCATCTTGATTTCCCGAATTGCCTGCGGCCGAGAAATACAGCGCGCCACCCGCAGTGACAGCATTTACTGATCGAGCGATGATTCCATCCTGGAACGGTGATTCATTAAAGTACGCAACGTCATCAACGATGACATCGCAACCGTTGCTGCGAAGGTCGAGAATGTTCTGAGCGAAACTGGCTGCGCTGTTGAACGCTGTGGCGAAGTAAAGTTGAGCGCCCGGAGCCAAGTCGTAAATGATCTCATGCATTGCTGTTCCCTCGCCTTTACCAATTCCCGCTTGGCCTGGTAACACCGTAACGTCAGGTGGCAAATCACCCGTGATTTGGGAGTTGGCCAGGAAGTCCATGCTGTCCGACAACACGCCCACTCTGACGCCCGCACCAGAGAAACCATACGTGCTTCGTGCAACATTCGCACGATGCGTAAGGTCCCCTTGCGAGTTAACACGACCCGTGTTTGTTAGGGCTTCGTCCGCACGCCGGATGAACTTGACATCCTCCAAACCGGCCAAAGACTCAAGTTGATCCAAGCTAACCAGCGCGCGGATGGCACGAAACTGAGGGAAGCTGTTGACGACCGTTCCGCCGGAATCGTTGATTTGACCAAGCAACTCTTTCGTTACGTTTGCGTCAATATCTACGAGAATCCGCCCATCCGCTTGGAACTTCACATCCGGTCGCAGTTTGGTCACCCCTTGGGCGATGACTTGGCGATGATCCAGTTTTAGCTGGAACACGAACTGTGAATCCAGTTTTCGATCCGCGGTTGACCGGGAAAGTTTTTCATCTACTAACGAACGAATTTCCTGCAAGGCGCTGTCGTTGATTTTTTCCGGCTCCGCTGAGAAGCTGGATTGGCTCCAACTGAAGAGCAACGTCATGGCGATCCGGGTTGCAGTGGGTAACGGTAGTGTTCCGAACGAAAGTGTAGAAGAGTTCATACTATGTGACCTTGTAGCCGGCGGGAGGTCGAATGGTTATGAGGTGTTCTTAATAACCAACGGCTGTAACTTCCCGCTTGCTTTGTGACTAAGGCTCTTTTGGCGCGAACCGCTCTCCGAAGGCCCGGCCAAAAGAATATGCAGCCTCAAACCCTTGCTGAACTCAGCCACGCATGAAAACAAACCATTCCCCCTCGCAGTTGTCCGCGCGATCGCCGCTTATCAAAGGTGTTGCACGCATTCTGATCATTGTCGGCGGCACCTTTCAAAATCTGGTCCGGCACTTGAAGGCCGCAGCGGCGGATTTGGTCCTCTACGTGGATGTGTCCAGCGAACTCTCCTCGGCCCGCCCGCGCAAGGATGTCCGGTTGCTGGCGCTTGCCCCGGGCGAAACCCTGGGTACGCTGCTGCGCGGTGGCGGCGGCACGAAGGCCCTGAAAGACCTCTACGCCTCCCGCCCTGGCATCAATCTGGAAAATGGCTTGGGCCAGGTGCCGGTCATTG
>DATHJP010000865.1:0-2386 GCA_035489695.1 Terriglobales bacterium | reverse complement strand
AAGAGACCGCAGAAGGCGCTCGGATGAAAAGACGACGAGCTACGCTCATCATGATCCTCGGAAAGTAACCCTAGCCGGTACCATCAATGTCTGAGCGGGAAATCGGCAGCCGGAATTACGAAAAAAGCGTCATCTCCGCGAAAGCGGGGTTTTCGCGCGACAGGGGCCGGGCGACTCTCTACTGTGCGAAATGCAGCGGGTCCCTGAGATTCTGCAATTCCCGGTAATAGTAGAGCGGCGTTGGTCGCTTTCCCTTGACCCTCAACCGTTTTAGAAATTCGATTTCCTCCTGAGTCACATTACCGCTAAGCGAAGCATCTTCAAGGAATCCGTTGAGCCCTGGGTCGCCGCCGAAAGGTTGGTCGGGTTCCGTTTCAACAAACTCAAATCGCCTCGAATGCCCCGGGGCCAATCTTCGATTAAGCACAATTTGCATAGCGAAGCCCGACAGGTCGATATCCCAGGACTCGATCAGCGGATCCAGGAAGGAAACGCAGTTCTCCAATGACACGTGGAAGACATCGGTGTCCAGAAACTCGAGGATCACGACCCGCATCTGCTTATAGCTTCGGCCACTGAGTCGAGCCACCGAGTGGAGCCACTTTTCACTTTTCAATTCCTCTCTGGCGACTCGCTTGATCACGTCCAGAAGCGTTTGTGTGACGAGTCGTTCGAGTTCACCAAAAGCCTGCATCTCAAAAATCGCTCGTATCTGTTGCTGTTTTTCAGGCGTGCACTTCCGGAGCACCAACTCTCGAACCTCATGAAACAAAGGCGCCGGCGGGTCCTCGAAATTTCTCTTCAACGCTTCCCTTCGCTGTAACTCAGCCAGCTTCGCCAGCTTCCCGCTCGACAGCTTGAGAAACTTACCCATCTTCTCGTAGATGTCTGTTCGATCGGGCGCGGGGGGCAATTTCTTCCGGGTCAGCAGCTGAGAGATATAGGACTCGGTGACTTCGGTGGCCGCCGCCAAGTCCTTCTGCTCGAAGCCCAATTGCTGCAGCCGTTGCTTGATGACTAAACAGACATCCACCGGACGCCTCCGTAATTAACTGTTATAGATTAAGCGTCGAGGATATTCGCAGATAATGCTTGACAGTTCAAGTGAATTAACCGACCATTGTTAATGACTGAGGGAGTCTTCCGGTCTTCCTAACTAGAGACGGTTATCTGTAATGTCCCCTTGGCCATCACAACTGAGGAGATCTATATATGTATGCACGTCGCGTATCTATGAACCTGAAACCCAACAGCACGGCCGAATTTACCCAACGGCTGGAAAATGACGTCATCCCCATGCTTCGAAAACAAAGCGGGTTTCGGGATGAAATCACGTTCGTTGGCCCGGCCGGAACCGAAGCTTTCGCGGTGAGTTTGTGGGACACCAAGCAAAACGCCGACAACTATAATCTTGGGTCTTACACGGAAGTGACCAAGATCCTGGCGAAGGTGGTTGACGGAACTCCTCGGGTTGAAACCTACGAGGTTGCCAACTCCACTTTCCACAAGATCGCTGCTCCTGCTGCAACGGCTTAACGGCAGTAAGTGTTTTAGTTTGTGTGGAGGGGAAAAATAACTCTAAGCGCAACAAACGTGGCGATGCCCACTTGCTTTATCGCTAGGCTGTGGCCCGACTCTCATCCGGGCCATTTCTTTTTTTGGGAGGATCCAAAACGTAAGCAGAGTTTGGGGTCCGCCCCGTAGCATGAATATTTCAAAGGGAAGGCATTATGCAAAACCTTATCTCTTACGATCCAAGGACTGATACCAGTTATGACGAATTGTTCCGCGGATTCTTCAAGCCCGTGCGCGTGGAAAGCGCGCCTGCCCCGGTGACGATCAAGATGGATGTGACCGAAACCGAGAATGGGTACGTGGTTCATTCCGAAATGCCGGGGGTGAAGAAGGAAGACATCGACGTCGCGATCCAGAACAACATGGTCACCATCACGGCCGAAGTGAAGCGGCAATGGGAAAAGAAAGAAGGCGAGCGCATGCTCCGCAGCGAGCGGTATTTCGGCAACATCTATCGCAGCTTCTCGCTACCGGTGGAGTTGGACGAGTCGGCGTGCGAGGCCAAATACGACAATGGTGTCCTCGAACTCAAGCTGGTCAAGAAGGCTGCGGCGCCGGGGAAGAAGCTGGCGATCAAGTAATCAGCAGAACACGGAGAGGAGTTGCGTCCTTCCGGTGACGGCAAATTGCCGTACAGCCTCCATTGCCTGACGCGCAGTGCGACGGGATGTGGGGGTAGCAGGGCCGGTAGAATTAGAATTTTCGGCGCGCATTGACGCTGGCTAGGGAGCAGCGCGAGCTTCATCAAGAGCCCCAGTCACATGACCGGGGCTCTTTTCTTGCCTTAGCCTGAACGGAAAGAAATCGGGTC
>DATHJP010000864.1:0-3926 GCA_035489695.1 Terriglobales bacterium | reverse complement strand
TTCTGATTCTTCTAGCTCTCAGCTTGGCGGACTACAGTACTCGCCCGCTTGGAGTGAGCTAGTTTGGTGGCTGAAGCAACTGAGAACCGAGAACAAAGAACGGAGAACTAATTTTGGCAAGCCCTAATAAAATAATAAACGGTGCTCCGCCCTCGCGTTCTTCGAGAAAGCCTGCCCTGAGCGCAGTCGAAAGGTGCGCCGTTTCCCGGAGCCGTTCTCACTCCTTATCCTAGGGAACTTGCGATATACTCCGCGTTTTACGCCCAGCTCGGGCCGGAGGTGCTATATGGCATTCTGCAACGCGTGCGGCGCGACGGTCGAACCCGGCGGCAAGTTTTGTCCAAAGTGCGGAGCAGCCGTACCCGCCGCCGCGGTCGCTTCCACCGCTCCTGCGACACCAGCACAAAGCAATGCGCTCAAAGTGATCTTGATCGTGGTAGCCGTGGTCGTGGGACTCTGCATCCTGGGCGTCGGCACGGCAACTTTCATCGGCTGGCGCATCGCACGACACACCCGCGTCGAACAGGACGGCAGCAAAGTGCGCGTCGAGACTCCATTCGGCACCGTCGAGAGCACCGACAACTCCGACGACGCCGCCCGCAATCTCGGAATTGATGTCTACCCTGGCGCCCGCGCCCGTAAGGGCAGCGCCGCCAGCGTCACCATGGGCTCGATGCATACCGTCGCGGCCGACTTTGAGACCGACGATCCCCCCGAACGCGTTGCCGACTTCTACAAACAGAGACTTCCCCACGCCAACATCGCCGTCTCCGATGAAAAGCAGTACACAATTATTTCCAACGACAAAAAGAACATGTTCACCATTAACATCGAGCCGCAAGAAGGAAAGACCCTGATCCACATCGCCAACGTCAGCGGCAAAGCGGTCGCCGGCGGCCAGACCACGGACTAACGATCCTGGGCCGCATGCCGGATAACTTTTCAGAGCTCGCTCGCGCCGCCAAATCCGTACAGGTGGACGCGGCGAGCCTGGCCGCCGATCTCGGCCGCAATATCCGGGGCGAAGTCCGTTTCGATGATGGCACTCGCGCCCTCTACGCCACCGACGGATCCAACTATCGCCAGGTTCCCATCGGTGTCGTTCTTCCCCGTGACGCCGACGACGTAATCGCAACCATCTCCCTCGCTCGCAAGTATGGCGCTCCAATTCTCTGCCGCGGCGGCGGAACTTCTCTTGCCGGACAATGCTGCAACGTCGCCGTAGTCCTCGACACGTCGAAGTACATGGCCACGATCCTGGACATCGATGCCGATCGGCATCTTGCCCGAGTGCAACCTGGCGTTATCCTCGATCATCTGCGCAACGCTGCCGAGAAACATCAGCTCACGTTTGGTCCAGATCCCGCCACTCACGATCGCTGCACCATCGGCGGGATGATTGGTAACAACTCATGCGGCGTCCACTCCGTGATGGCCGGCAAAACCGACGACAATATCGAGCAGCTCGACATCCTCACCTACGATGGTCTGCGCATGAGGGTGGGTTTGACCACCGATCAGGAACTGGACGCAATCATCGACCAAGGTGGACGTCGGGCCGAAATCTATGCTGGACTACGAACGCTCCGCGACAAATACTCTGACCTCGTTCGTCAACGCTATCCCAATATCCCGCGCCGCGTTTCCGGATACAACCTCAACTACCTGTTGCCCGAGAATGGCTTCAACGTCGCGCGCGCCTTGGTCGGAAGTGAGGGGACGTGTGTGACGATCCTTGAAGCCACTTGCCGCTTGGTTGAGAGTCCACCGGAACGCGTGTTGCTGGTGATCGCTTATCCCGACGTCTTCCAATGTGCTGATCATGTTCCCGACATCATGGCGCACAAACCCATTGGGCTCGAGGGCATCGACGACTTACTGGTTAAGTACACGCGGCGAAAGGGGATCAATAGTGAAGGATTGGCGTTGCTGCCCGAAGGTGGCGGTTGGCTGCTCGCCGAATTCGGCGCTGAGACTTCACGCGAAGCTGAGGTGCAAGCGCGCAAGCTGATGGCGGAACTCGGCCGCGTTCCGAATTCTCCTCAAATGCGGCTGTTCACCGACGCTCAACAAGCCAAGAAAATTTGGGAGGTGCGCGAATCTTCCCTTGGAGTTACATCGCACGTTCCTGGGGAGCCGCTGGCTTGGGAAGGGTGGGAGGATTCCTCGGTCGCGCCGGAAAAACTTGGTGACTATTTGCGGCAGCTAAAACAATTGATGGCCGACCACGGGTACCAGGGCACGCTGTACGGGCATTTCGGACATGCTTGTGTTCATACGCGTATTAATTTTGATTTGCAGTCGCAGGCCGGGATCGGCAAATATCGGAAGTTTGTGGAAGAGGCGGCTGATCTGGTCGTCGGCTTTGGAGGGTCGCTCTCTGGAGAGCATGGGGACGGGCAATCTCGCGGAGAGCTGCTTCCCAAAATGTTTGGGCCTGAACTGGTGCAGGCTTTTCGGGAGTTCAAGTCTCTTTGGGATCCAGAGTGGAAGATGAATCCTGGCAAAGTGGTCGAGCCTTATCGGCTTGACGAAAATTTGCGTCTTGGCGCCGATTATCATCCCTGGGAACCGAAAACTCATTTTCAGTTTCCAGAGGATCATGGGAGTCTGCCCCAGGCCACTCTGCGATGCGTCGGTGTTGGGAAGTGTCGGCAGTATGACGGCGGCGTCATGTGTCCCAGCTTTCGCGTCACTCGCGAGGAGGAGCACTCTACCCGCGGGCGCGCGCACCTGCTCTGGGAGATGACTAAGGGCGATGTCATTCGCGACGGATGGCACAACCATGACGTCAAGCATTCGCTCGATCTTTGTCTTTCCTGCAAAGGGTGTAAGAGCGAGTGTCCGGTCGGCGTGGATGTTGCCACTTACAAGGCGGAATTTCTTTCGCAATATTACCAGGGGCGTCTCCGTCCGCGCAGCGCCTTTGCCTTCGCTTACATCGACGTTTGGGCGCGGCTCGCTTCCCACTTCCCTGCCGTGGCGAACCTGGCTACCCACCTTCCGGTGCTGCGCGATATTGCCAAGCTCGTCGCCGGAATGCCGCAGCAGCGGCGTATTCCGGCGTTTGCTCGGCAGAATTTTCGCGCCTGGTTTGCACGAAGAGTCGTTGGTCGTTCGTCGTTGGTCGTTCGCGAAGGGCCAACGACGGACGACCAACGACTGGTTCCTCCAGTCCTGCTCTGGCCCGATACTTTTAACAACTACTTTCATCCCTCGACCGCGCAGGCCGCGGTGGAGGTGATCGAAGCCGCGGGATTTCGCGTCTTGCTGCCGAAAGACAATCTTTGCTGCGGACGTCCGCTTTACGACTTCGGTCTGCTTGATCGCGCAAAAAGCTTGCTGCGGCGAATTTTGGATGTTCTCGCCTCCGAGATCGACAATGGTGTTCCGATCGTTGTTCTCGAACCTAGTTGTGCTGCTGTTTTCCGCGATGAGCTGCTTAACCTCTTTCCTGATGATCCTCGTGCGCGGAAACTGTCTCGGCAAACGTTTCTTCTCAGCGAGTTTCTGGAGAAGAAGGCTCAACATTTCCAGTTTCCTAAATTGCCTCGTAAAGCTTTGTTGCATGGGCATTGCCATCACAAATCGATCATGAAGATGAACGATGAGGAAACCGTTCTTAAAAAAATGGGGGTTGATTTTCACGCTCCTGCCCCGGGGTGTTGTGGCATGGCTGGGTCCTTCGGTTTCGAGAAAGAGAAGTACGAAGTGTCCGTGGCCATTGGGGAACTTGAGCTCCTGCCTGCTGTGAGAAAGACTCCGCCGGATTCTTTGATCATCGCGGACGGGTTCAGTTGTCGCGAGCAAATTTCTCAGTGTGCGGGGCGGGAGGCGTTGCATCTGGCGCAAGTAATTCAGATGGCACTCAACAAGTAAAGTTTCGAGTTTCGGGTTTCGGCCGCTTGGGAATCATGCGGAACTAG
>DATHJP010000863.1:0-3460 GCA_035489695.1 Terriglobales bacterium | reverse complement strand
GTAACTTAACCATAGTTTACTCAATTGTGTATACTAACGTTTCTCCCTGTGGCGCAGGGAACGCGAGTCTATTGATCGATGGCGACCGAAGTAATCGAAACCCGTGAGCAGGGCTGGCGACGTGCGGTAACCCGTCCCAGCCTGCCAGAGGTCTTCAGTAGTCTGCCCGTTCCCACATCCGCGACTTTCCTTCGTAAACTTTTGGCGTTTGCCGGACCCGGTTTTTTGGTCGCAGTCGGGTACATGGATCCGGGAAACTGGGCGACTGACTTGGCCGCGGGCTCCCGATACAACTACACCCTGCTTTCGGTAATCATGATTTCCAACCTGATGGCCATTCTGCTGCAGAGCCTGGCTATCAAACTGGGAGTAGTTACGGGGCGCGACCTGGCGGCGGCTTGTCGGGATCATTTCAGCCGTCCTGTGAATTTTGTGCTGTGGGGCGCCGCCGAGATTGCCATCGCCGCCTGCGACCTGGCGGAGGTCATCGGATCAGCGATCGCCCTTAACCTCATTTTTCACATCCCGCTGCTCCTCGGCGTATGCCTCACGGCGCTGGACGTCCTGATCATTCTTTTTCTGCAACAGAGAGGTTTTCGTTTTCTCGAAGCACTCGTGGTCACCCTGATAGTGACGGTCAGCGTCTGCTTTGGATTAGAAATCCTGTTTTCCAAACCCAGTCTGGTGGGCCTGGCCCACGGATTTTTCGTGCCCTCCCCACAGATCCTCCGTGATCCGGGAATGCTGTATATCGCTATCGGCATTCTCGGGGCTACGGTGATGCCGCATAATCTGTATCTTCACTCCGCCATCGTTCAGACTCGCAATTTCGCGCGCACCAGCGAGGGCAAGCGCGAAGCCATCCGTTTTTCCACCATCGACTCGACGGTCGCTCTGACCATCGCGCTTCTAGTGAACGCGGCAATCCTGATCGTTTCCGCAGCCTCGTTTTACCGTAATGGATATCACCAGGTTGCCGAAATCCAGGACGCCTACAAGCTCCTCACACCCTTGCTTGGTGTCACTGGGGCAAGCACCGTATTCGCACTTGCTCTGCTCGCCTCCGGCCAGAACTCCACTCTAACCGGCACCCTGGCCGGGCAAATCGTGATGGAAGGATTTCTTAACATTCGCTTGCGTCCCTGGTTGCGGCGTCTGCTTACACGCTCGCTCGCCATCATCCCCGCAGTAACTGTGACCGCTCTTTCCGGTGAAGCAGGCACAGCGAAGCTCCTGGTCCTGAGCCAGGTCATCTTGAGTATGCAGTTAAGTTTTGCCGTATTCCCGCTGGTGATGTTCACCAGCGATAAGCAAAAAATGGGCGAGTTCGTGAACGCGCTGTGGCTGAAAACTTTATCCTGGGTAACGGCTGCCTTCATCGCCATTCTGAATGTGTGGTTCCTGCTCCAAACCTTCCGCACATGATGATGACGAAAGACCTCCGGGTAAGTCGACTCTAGATGGATGTTAGGCCGTTCTGGCGTGTTCGACACCGAATTTCCGCCCTTTGCGAGAAAAAAAGTCTAAAATATCCGCCCACTCCCCGAGGAGGAATTCATGGGCCGGTATTCTTTGCGGCTAGCCCGATTAGCGCTTCGCGAATCGAAATCGGGATTGACCACGGTTGCAGTCTCGCTACTTCTAATTCTGCTCATGACGATCGCGGCTTCCGCTGCTGGTAAAGGGAAAGTGTTGTATTCCTTCTGTGCACTTCCAGGGTGCAGTGATGGAAGTTATCCAGAAGGAGGTGTCATTTTTGACGCGGCCCGAAACCTGTATGGGACAACGAATGTGGGTGGCGCAGGTTACGGCACGGTCTTCACTCTGACGCTCGACTCCGGCAAATGGATACTGAAAACCATTTACACGTTTACGACAGCCGAGGACGGTTTTGGTCCAACTAATCTCGTCTTCGACAATCAAGGAAACCTTTACGGCACAACTGGGTACGGTGGCGGTTCTCTGATGTGCAGTAATGGCGGCTGCGGCACGGTCTTCCAGTTGGTTCCCGTGAACGGCGTTTGGACAAAGAACACGTTGTATGCATTTACGGGAGGGGCTGATGGGAGCGTCCCTTTGACTGGTGTAGTCCTCGACAACGCTGGAAATCTTTACGGCACGACGTGGGAAGGTGGCACCAACGGAGCTGGTACTGTTTTTGAGCTGGTGCGCTCAGGAAATGTCTGGACCGAAGTCGTGCTTCATAGTTTTACTGGCGGGATTGACGGAGGCACTCCTTTATCTGGCTTAGTCCTCGACAACCGAGGCCATCTTTACGGCACAACGAGCCGAGGAGGAAGCGCAAACTTTGGAACCGTTTTTGAGGTAGCGCCGACTCAGAATGGGTGGAGAGAGAGAGTACTTCATAGCTTTACAGAAAGTGTCAGCGATGGAGCTGTTCCTTGGGCGGGAAGCCTAATCCTTGACCGGGCCGGCAATCTTTATGGCACGACGTCTGGAGGAGGGACGAGCAACTTCGGCACTGTATTCCAGTTGTCCCGCCCACAACCTGGCGTGGTGATTGAAACGATCTTATGCAACTTTCTCGGCGGGAATGACGGATCAGCGCCTTACACGGGCGTGATAATCGACTCTGCAGGTAATCTGTACGGCACAACGTCGGTCGGGGGTATCGGACTGAATGGCACGGTGTTCACCCTTACCAATGTCGGAGGCCTGTGGACTAAAAAAGTACTCTACAGCTTTAACGCAACCAACGGCAGCGAACCTTTCGGCAACCTTGTCTTCGATAGAGTAGGGCATGTCTACGGAGCAGCCGCCTCGGGAGGACCCCATGACACCGGAGTGGTGTTTGAAATAGCGCCCTGAGGCATATCTTTCCATATTTTGCCGGCTGCATCAGTTCCAAACTTAAATCGGGATTCTGCAGCTTCACCAAAGTCGTAGCACATAATCGCGTTGCCCGTAGGAAGTGCAGAATCTCCCCATCGCGTGTCCGCCCTCTACGCAATTCCACTTCAAGAGGACTAAACTAAACTGTTCCGGTCTGCGACGCTCACAGAGCGCGCAGTGCCTAACACCGGCTTTATACGAAGAGGCAATCTTTTATGGACAGCTTTGGCAGCCGCTCCACATTACGGGTTGGCAACCACGATTACGAAATCTATCGTCTGGACGCTCTCGATAAAAAGGGAATCTCCACCCGTCATCTTCCTTTTTCATTGCGAATTCTTCTGGAAAACTTGCTGCGCACCGAGGATGGCGGCAACGTGTCCAAGGCAGACATTCGCGCGTTGGCCTCGTGGAACGGCAAATCCAAGCCGGAAAACGAAATCGCATTCACCCCCAGCCGCGTTTTGTTACAGGACTTCACAGGTGTACCCGCGGTCGTCGACCTGGCTGCGATGCGCGACGCCATGAAGCGTCTTTCCGGCGATCCAACGTTGATTAATCCTTTACAGCCGGCCGAACTGGTGATCGATCATTCCGTGCAGGTGGA
>DATHJP010000862.1:0-2943 GCA_035489695.1 Terriglobales bacterium | reverse complement strand
AGGACCGCCCATGCGAGCCAAATCAGCATTACCATCGTCAGAAAAATTAGTGTGGTGCTCCCTGGTGAAGGATCGGAATTGGATGAGGCAAGGCCCGCGAGCAGCAATCCTCCAACGCAACCTACAAGAGCGGCGAACGTGATGGCGACACGACAAAAATTCAATCCCACCAGCGAACGCAGCTGCCAGGTTCCTTCCTGGCCGGAGAAAGTTGCGCGAACGGATTGCATTTCTGTCCCGAAATAATCGACCAGCGCCCTAAGCGTGACTGCGCGTCCAAATGATGCAGTTCCTATCCAAGCCAAGGCCATCGCGAATATCAGAAGAATTCCGGCGGCAACGAGGCGCGGCCCACTGCCACTGAAAATGTGAAGGATGGCATGGGAAATCAGAAAAGGCTGGCGGCTGCGCAAAAGCAGCAAGTCAGCGTCAGTCACAGGCAAAGTATCCAGGTACTCCACAAGCGAAAAAAAGAACAGCAATGCCGTAGCGAAGCCCAGGCTCCATCGCCAGGCGATCTCCGCCATGCCTAACGACGGCCGCCGGAACATGACGCGAAAACCTTCCAGGGTTGGGGAATGAGAATTCATCTTGGCTAGGATAGCGTAAGCACAGGATTATCGAATGACGATGTTGACCAGCTTGCCGGGCACCACGATAACCTTCACCACCTGTTTCCCCGCGATAGCGGCGCGAATTTTCTCGTCAGCCAGGGCACGCTCACGCAGGACATCTTCGTTAGCGTCCGCCGGCACCACGATGCGGCTGCGCAGCTTGCCATTGATCTGCACCGGAATTTCGATTTCCTCTTCCTTCGCCAGAGCCGGATCGTACTTCGGCCACGGCGCTCGGAGCAGGCTGGTCTTCTCACCTAGCATTTCCCACAATTCGTGGGCAAGGTAAGGCGCAAAAGGCGCGAGCAAGAGCGCCAGATTACGCTGGACGTCCGCAAGCAGTGGGACTGGAACAACTGACGCGGATGCAGTGGCCCCTGCGCTGCGATCGTCGATGCCGTAAAGCTCATTCACCAATTCCATGATGGCCGCAACACAGGTGTTGAAATGCCACCGTCCCTGGAAGTCGTCGCTTACACGCTTGATGGTTTGGTGGAGCTTGCGTTGAATAGCGCGCGCTTCGGTCGATAAATTGGCGGACACTGGTTTGCGCCAGTCCGGATGTTCGGGCTCCGCATGCCGCGCCACAAATCGATAGACTCGCCCTAAGAATCGCTGAATGCCTTCGATCCCTTTATCCTGCCATTCCAGATCACGGTCCGGAGGCGCGGCAAACAAGCTGTAGAGACGCGCGGCGTCGGCGCCGTAACGGGCGATCATCTCGTCGGGCGTAACCACATTTCCAAGGCTCTTGGACATCTTGGCGCCGTCTTTGATCACCATGCCCTGGGTGAACAAGCGTTCGACTGGCTCATCGTTCTGTACCAATCCGAGGTCGCGCATGCACTTAGTCCAGAAGCGCGAATAGATGAGGTGGAGAATCGCATGCTCCACGCCGCCAATATACTGGTCAATAGGAAACCAATAAGCGGCGGTCTTGCTGGCGAACGGCGCTTTGTCGTTGTGCGCATCGGTGTAGCGGTAGAAGTACCACGATGAGTCGACAAAAGTGTCCATGGTATCGGTCTCACGCCGCGCCGGTCCGCCGCACTTCGGACAGACAGCATTCACAAACTCCGGCACTCGACCAAGAGGTGAGCCTCCAGTCAGTGTGATGTCCACGTTCTCGGGCAAGATCACTGGCAAGGCTTTCTCGGGCACCGGCACAATCCCATCCTTCTCGCAATAAAGCATCGGGATAGGTGTTCCCCAATAACGCTGTCGAGAAATGCCCCAATCTTTTATGCGATATGTAACCGTCGCTTTACCGAAGCCGTTTTTCTGCGCGTGTTCCGACATCCTCTTAATTGCTTCTTCGCAATCGAGGCCGCTAAATGGCCCGGAGTTCACCAAAGTACCGTTCAACGTAGTGAATGGGAGCGCCGGTTCGGCGACGGTTTCTTCCGGATCGGCAGCTCGAGGGACGATCACCAGCCGGATCGCAAGGTTATATTTTTTGGCGAACTCATAGTCGCGCTCATCATGAGCCGGAACGCTCATGATGGCGCCGGTGCCGTAATCCATCACAATGTAATTCGCCACCCAGACAGGAACCTTTTCGCGGTTATATGGGTTGATCGCATAGCGACTCGTGTTCACGCCGTGCTTTTCGATTTCACCGATATCACCCGCTTCTTTCGCTTTTCGTTGTTCGGCGATCAACTGATCCACTTTGCCTCCCAAGGCGGGATCGTTCGCCGTGAGGTCGGCTACCAGTGGATGTTCTGGAGCGAGTTGCACCGACGTTGCTCCGTAAATGGTGTCTACCCGTGTGGTGAAAACCGAAATCGTCGATCCGGCCGGCCCGGACGGTCCGTCGAGTTTGAAATCCACCAGCGTGCCTTCGCTGCGGCCGATCCAGTTACGCTGCATGATGCGAACTTTTTCCGGCCAACCCTGCAGTTTGTCCAGATCACGCAGCAACTCCTCCGCATATTGCGTGATTCGCAAAAACCATTGCTCGAGTTCGCGCTGCTCAACAATAGTGTTTTCGTGACGCCAGCAACGACCAGCAATTACCTGCTCATTTGCTAGAACGGTGGCGCATTTGGGACACCAGTTCACCTTGCTTTTCTTTCGGTAAGCAAGTCCACGCTCGTAGAACTTCAAAAAGAACCACTGATTCCACCTGTAATATTCCGGCAGGCAGGTTGTAACTTCACGCGCCCAATCGTAGGCGAAACCCAGGCGCTTCATCTGCGCCTTCATGTTGGCGATGTTGCGAAACGTCCACTCGCGTGGTGGAGTCTGGTTCGAGATAGCGGCGTTCTCTGCCGGCAATCCGAACGAATCCCAGCCCATGGGATGAAGCACGTTGTAACCGTTCATC
>DATHJP010000861.1:0-4062 GCA_035489695.1 Terriglobales bacterium | reverse complement strand
TTTCATCCGCTCGCATAACGAAACGCTTTCCGCTTCTCAGGATCGCGCTAGAATCGGTTTTGATTGCCGGGCGGTAAATGATCCAGCCATGATGTGATCGACGATTTTCCGTCCCAACGTTTTAAGATTGCAAGATGTCATCTACTTGCAGTTAGATCTTTAGCACCATGAGCCGTAAGCGAGCCGCATGGGTCATCACATGGGATTGGTTCAGCGAGACGCGAAAGCCGCGACGCCTTTTGCTGCACATTTTGCAGCCACGTTGGAAAGTCAGTCGAGTGCTGGAGCACATGAAGTTCCTTTATTTGAATTCCGAGCTCTTCGTTCCATCGGAGCGACTCCGATTTCTGTCGGAGAAACCATGGCGGGGACTCATTCATCAGGAAGGGCCCCGCATTATTATCGGCGACAATCCGATTCTTGTTGGCTCGTGGGTTCATGATTTGCGCGTCGAGCCTGTCGTCGCTGAATAGAAGAATAGGGGTCAGTGTGCAAATCTTGACAGATTGCAAATAAAAGATCATGTAAGTTTCAATGGCGCGGAGCATTCGTGTTGAATTCTCGGGAGCGTTCTATCATGTGATGGCACGCGGCAATCGCCGGGAAGCGATTTTTCTCGATAAAGAGGACGGTAAGCAGTTTGTGAAGGCATTGGGAGAAGTGTGCGCGATGACGGGATGGCGGGTCCATGCGTGGGTGCTGCTGAGCAATCATTATCACCTCATGATCGAGACGCCGGAACCCAATCTGGTCGCCGGAATGAAATGGCTACAAAACACTCTGACGCGCCGCTTCAATGTGCGGCATCGGGCCTGGGGCCGCGTATTCGGAGACCGCTACAAGGCGGTGGTCGTGGAGGGTGGGCAGCGTTTTTATTATGAGACTCTGATGGACTACATTCATCTTAACCCGATGCGAGCTGGTCTGGTGCGGGTGGGCACAGGGGAGAGTATCTTGAACTACCCCTGGAGCAGCGTGGCAATGGGCTATGGCGTCCCGGCAAACAAGCGGGCGAAATGGTTGGCGGCCGGGGAGGGTCTGAGCGTGTTTGGATTTAGCGACACAGCGGCCGGACGTCGGCGAATGGTGGAGCGGCTCGACCGGCGAGCGGTGGAAGAAGGTTTCGAAAGCTGCGGACTGGTTGCATTACCGGAAGAGGTGGATGCACGGTGCAGCCACCTGAGGCGCGGCTGGTATTGGGGCAGCCAGAGTTTTGCGGAAAGAATGCGCAAGCTGGCAGAGAAGAAGTTGAAGCGGACGAAATCGCGGGCCTACCGAAGTGCCGCTGCCCGCCAGACGCATGGACTGGAACAGGCGCAAAGATGGCTCCAGGAGGGACTCGAAGCAGCGGGGCTGGCGCGGGAGGATCTGTCAAGCGTGCGGGGGAGTGATCCGAGAAAGGTCAGCCTGGCCGAGCTTTTGTGGAGCCGGACCACCGTCACGCAGGAGTGGCTGGCGGAGAAATTGCAAATGCGCAGCGCCGCTAACGTGAGTCAACTGTTGCGACGCGCTGTGACCAAGCGAAGGAACCGGCAAGTGCCGTCTCGATTGACTCATTTCATCAATCGCGCAATCCAAACAACGGAGTGAGAAGAATCTGTCAAGATTTGCACACTGACCCCTAATCCCTCTCCTGGTCCAGACCGGTGCTCAACAATGGAGCCAGGTAAGGATGGAGGTAAGCGCCCCACTTGCCGTGTTTATCCTTGATCACAAGTACGCGCTCGGCGTACCCATAAGTATCGACGCTTTCCTCTCGCGCGTAACCGATTTACTTAGGCAGTGGTGGTTCCGTAAGGAGGGCAAATCTCGGCGGAGCCTGTTGCGCTACCTCGTTGATATTCCAGCCGACGTTTGGGATAACGGATGTGACGACCGTAGGATCGTGACCCCCCCCGTCCCACGTGGGCCATGGTACGGACTTGCTGACCGTGAGCTGATACTTTCTGTCAGCGGCATCTTTTACGGTTATCGTACAAGGGTTGGCAGGGGAAATCTTATACTTAATAGTATCTACAATGATGTCTGGTGAATCTATTTTCGCGTCTTTCGGCAGAGGCGGGAACTCCTTATCCGCGACGTCTTTGCATACGCCAAAACTCTTCCACCTTGGCCTTTTCAAAGCCTTCGAATCTCCCAGAGTCACAAGGAAATCCTTTTTGTAATTCGCTGGCGGAACAATCGGCTCCTTATTGGGCAATCCTTCGGCGCCCCCGATCGCGATGATAAGCCCCTCGCCAGGTTTTTGTTGGAAACCTGCGGCGTCATCGACGGAGAACGCGTACGAGGATGCGTTAATCTCCTTGCCATGAACAAGACGTACGAACGGATTAAACCATTTCCGCTGCTCCAGGTCTTGTGTTTCGTAGTTGTACTGGAGGTAGTTAATATAATCGAACTGCACCTTGTGATATTCTGATTCCGGCCCTGGAGAAAGTTTTAGAGCATTGAAGTGCGCATGACACCCGGAATTAAACGGGACCCATCCATACACATAGGGCAGGATATTAAGGTCCGTTAGGGGGTCAGGGACCGGATAATACAGCGGGTCGTTCAGCTTCGGGCAGTCACCCAGGTTCCCCATCGTTCTGTATCCGCGGTAATTCCCTCTGAAATAGGCATCGAGTTCCTTATACTTTTCAAATTGCGGGCAATTGTCTGCATTGGCGTTGTTCGAAGTGCAGGTTTGCCATTGGTTTATCAAATCTCTTATGGCCCTCCCCGGTGGAGTGGTGCCCGGTGGAGTGGTGAAGTGAGATTCTTGGTGTTTCTCTTCGACATTTACCCTGTCAATAAGCACCTTGAAGGTCCCGGGAAGGTGTGGACGCCGCTCTTGATTGTCCAGAGGAGATTTGTATTGGGGCCAACCAAAATCATTGGCAAATCTGTTGAGAGCATCTCTGAAGGAGCTCTTGTCCTCCTGTGGCCCCAGATTTTGGATTGTCCCCAGATACCCGACGGCAGTCGGATCTTTTTCACCGTTGCAGGGCTCTGTGCCACACGGCGCCAGCGCGAGTGGCAGGTATATCTGATCGAGATAAGACACATTATAACCGACATTTAGATTAATAATGTAGGGTTGAGGTTTATCCGTCCCGACACTGGCAAATGTATATTCCACCAGTTGGAATTGAACCTCGTTGTCATCGAACAATGTTTTATCTTTGTAAATGCTCAGCGGGTGCTCGCAATCGGCGCAAGAAACGCGAGGAGAACCGTCGGTGAAGGAAAGTCGATGTTCCTTGTCGGCTTCGTGTGCCGCGTCCAGAGCCGCTTTGGTGTCAAAGAAATATATGCGACAGCCATTGTACCAATCGACATAGGCGTCCTCATCACCTTGAAGCTCCGAGTACCAGGGAACCGTTACTGATACGTGAGTGCGGGCGGGAATGCCATTTTCGGGATTCACATACGCTCGGGAATAGTGGGTTTCCGCGTAAGGCCGGTTATTATTATTGAAATACGCTTGCAACCAGGGATCAGGATTTTGAATCCCGGCCTGAATCACTGCAAAGATCGGGCCTGCAGTATTATTGTAAATTGTAATTACCTTCCTGCAGTCCGGCCCAGGACATACTGGTGGCGGTATTTGCGCCTGGGCAGCTTGCGCCTCGGCAGCTTGCTCCTGGGCAGCTCCGGCGACGCCGGCGAGGGCGAGGAAGAGAGCGAGCGGGATGAAAAGCAAACCGGGCCGCAAAGGTGACCGGCCGGTTGATGTTGTTAAGTGGATAGTTGTCATATTTATTGGTTTCATTTTTGTTGAGGACGGATTGTTGAACTGCATTAACTGCAATCCAGTTCCGCCGTGGAACCAGGATCATCTTCACGAGGCGCTTTGAAAAGCGGCCTCACTTCGGCTGACTCGGGGCTCCAGTTGGATCTGGGGGATCGCGCTAAACGGTGTTGCAGCGAAGGTCCAGCCCCACGAGCTTATTCAGCCGTGCCGAAGATGCGTTGAAACGTCGGATGACGTAATCGACGTCTGATGTAAGGCCCCATCCTACAAATGTCGAGCTCTCTTTCGATATTTATCGAGCGACTGGAATTTTCCCTTGGGAACGC
>DATHJP010000860.1:0-4609 GCA_035489695.1 Terriglobales bacterium | reverse complement strand
CGCATATCACGGCTGTCCACCCGGCTGCAGCTCTGCCGGGAGGCGAGGTGCGCATCATTGGAAGCGATCTTCGCCCGCTCGACTTGCGTCGTCCGCGGGTGAAATTTGGCGACATCGAAGGAGCGGTAGTCATCAGCTCGGATGAGTTTCTGATAGCTCGAGTTCCTGCTGGCGCGGCTTCAGGCCCGGTTGTTGTATCCGCCAATGGCCATGCCAGCAACCCTCATCAGATGACAGTTGCGGTCGCTATTGCCGAGAACCTGCATCCGGTCACTAATCCGGCGCTGGATGTTGAAGGCAATATTTTCGTCACCTTCTCTGGATCGCGCGGACAGAAAGTCCCGGTAGCCATCTACAAGATCGATACCAATTACAACGTCAAGCCATTTCTTACGGAATTGATGAATCCCACCGCTATTGCCTTCGACCGCGCCGGTCAAATGTATGTTTCTTCTCGCTTCGATGGCACGGTGTATCGAGTCGCGCCCAATGGAACGATGTCGTCCTATGCCGAGGGCATGGGCATCGCCACCGGTATGGCCTTTGACAAGGATGAAAATCTCTATGTCGGGGATCGTAGTGGCACAATTTTCAAGATTGCCCGCGATCGCCAGATCTTTGTTTTCGCCACGCTCGAAGCTAGTGTCTCCGCCTATCACCTGGCGTTTGGTCCGCATCGGGATCTGTTTGTGACTGGCCCAACCACTTCCAGCTTCGACTGCGTTTACAAAGTCGATCCGCAAGGAAGCGTTTCGACGTTCTATCGCGGCTTGGGACGTCCTCAGGGTCTCGCTTTCGACGTGCAAGGAAACCTCTACGTGGCGGCATCGCTTTCCGGCAAGCGCGGAATTGTGAAGATCACGCCCGACGGCAAAGCATCTTTGGAAGTTGCCGGTCCCGGCCTGGTTGGCCTCGCCTTCGCCCCTGGTCGATCAGCAGTGCTTGCCACCACCAACGGAGTCCATCATCTTTCTTGGGGCATTCAGGGACTGCCTCCGTTGTCCGAATTGCCATCCTGATTTTTTGTGCTCATCCTGCGCTCGTTTGATCGGTAACAGCTATCGTTTACACTTTTATCCGTGAATGCCGAGATCATCGCCATTGGCTCGGAACTGCTGACCCCTTTCCGTCAGGATACGAATTCCCTTTACCTCACCGAACAACTTAACAAGCTTGGCGTGGAAGTAATTTTCAAAACCATTGTGGGGGACAATCGCCGGCATCTCACTGCGGCGGCGCGCCTCGCCATATCGCGCGCGGACATAATTATTTTCATGGGCGGACTGGGACCGACGGAAGACGATCTCACCCGGGAAGCAGTAGCCGAGGCGTTAGAGCTCAAGCTTCATCGCGATCCTGAAATCGTTCACAGCCTCGAGCACCGATTCGCCGCGCGCAAAATGAAGATGTCTGCCAATAATCTCAAGCAGGCAGAAGTCATTGCCGGAGCCGTAGTTCTGCGCAATGCCAACGGCACCGCGCCCGGGCAATGGCTCACTGGGGCTTCCGATGGGCGCGAGAAAATTATCATCCTACTGCCCGGCCCGCCACATGAGTTGAAAGCCCTTTTTGAACAGCAATGTATGGATTTGTTGCGCGCTAAAGTCCCGGAACAATTCATTGCGACACGTACTTTAAAAATCGCCATGATGGCCGAGTCGCAATGCGATGCTCGTATCGCGCCTATTTACAGCCGCTTTGTTGACGTGCAGACCACGATCCTGGCCGGAGCCGGCGAAATTCAAATACATCTAAAGTGCCGGTCTCATTCCCTCGAGGCCGCTCAGGAACGCGTCGATCAACTGGTCGAAAAAATTGAAGAAGAGCTCGATGACCTGGTCTTTTCCGATAACGGCGACTCGCTGGAACAGATCGTTGGATACTACCTGCAAATGCGGAACGCCACCCTGGCCGTCGCCGAGTCCTGTACCGGAGGACTTCTGGCAGAGCGCATCACCTCCGTCAGCGGAAGTTCACGATATTTTCTCGGAGGCGCGGTCGTCTACTCGAACAAATTGAAGACCAAGTTCGCGGCAGTTCCGGCCGATCTCATCAAGAAGTATGGGGCAGTGAGTGCGGAAGTCGCCAAAGCCATGGCCGAAGGAATCCGCGAGCGTTGTGGTGCCACCTTCGGCGTGGGTATAACCGGCGTTGCCGGACCCACCGGCGGCACCGTTGACAAACCGGTGGGCCTGGTATTTCACGCTTTGGCCGGCGACCGTGGAACTGAGGTGATAGAACGCAATTTCCCCGGCGATCGGAAGAGAATCCGTTGGTTCGCGGCTCAACAGGCGCTGGATATGATTCGCCGAAAAGTAATGTGAGGGAAAAAGCAGCATTCAGCAGTCAGCATTCAGCATTCAGCACTTGGCACTTAGCACTTAGCATTTGGCCATTTCGAGTTTCGGGGCGCTGCAGAAGAGGGCCGTTGCCCAGGCCTCAAAGGGCCAAATGCTAATTGCCAAGTGCTAAGTGCTGCTCTTCTCCCATGCGTATTTTCGTTGCGCTCGACACTGACGACAGTATCCGTGACCGCATCTCGCGCTTTATGGATGGGTTGCGTGGATTCGCGCCTGATGCTCGGTGGGTCCGGCCGGAGTCGCTGCATGTCACTCTTAAGTTCGTAGGCGAAAAGCCTTCCGAATTTGTAGAAAGAGTCAAGCAGGCGCTCTTATCCGTTCATGCCGAAGCGATCGATCTTAGCTTCCGCGGTTACGGGTTCTTCCCTGGACCAAAGGCGGCTCGCGTTTTCTGGATTGGCATTGAAGCAGGACCGCAACTCGCCACTCTTGCGAAAGCCGTGGACGACGCCTCGTTTGCGCTGGGTATTCCGAAAGAAGAACACGCTTTCAGTCCCCATCTCACGCTAGCCCGCGCGGGCGGCCGCTTGGCGCAAAAGCAGCAGGGTGACGCGCGAAACAAAACTTTCCAATTCCTCCAGGAGAAACTGGCTGCGCTGACGATTTCGGATTTCGGCACGATGAGGCCACGGGAATTTTTTCTGTACCAGAGTCAACCGCAGCGCGGAGGTTCGCACTACAGCAAGATTGCAGCCTTCCCATTGCAATAACCAACCGTGGAAGTGCTTGCAACCACTTTGACGAATACAATGAGCGGGAGACTCATGTCCCCATTTTTCCTGAGTGCGGCGTTCAGCTATCTCCTCGGGTCCATTCCGTTCGGTTACATCCTGCTGCGAATTTTTCGCGGCCAGGACGTGCGGCAGACCGGCAGTGGAAACATCGGAGCGACCAACGTCGCGCGTTCTTCCCCGGTGTTGGGAATACTGACGCTTTTTCTTGATGCACTAAAAGGAGCCGCCGCCGTCGCGGTCACACGTGCTCTGTTCCCGGATCAAATCATCCTGGCGGCTATTGCAGCTCTTTTCGCAATCCTAGGCCACATTTTTCCGGTGTGGCTCAGGTTCCGCGGTGGGAAGGGAGTAGCGACCGGTCTGGGTGCGTTTCTGATGCTTGCTCCCAAAATTGTCTTGATTGCGTTTGGAATATTTGTCGTCATGGTGTTCGCTTTTCGATATATCTCCTTAGCCTCGATTGTTACGGTCGCGCTCTTCCCGTTGCTTGCCTGGCTTCTAAAGGCTTACGGAAATACACCTATGGTGCTTGTCTTCATGACAGCGGCTTCTGCCCTGATCATCGCCAAACATCGTGGCAACATTCTCCGGCTCCACGCCGGAACCGAACCCCATTTCCATTGGAGGCGCGGATGAGCCAGATCGCCATCATTGGCGCGGGTGCCTGGGGAACCGCGCTCTCGATCGTTCTGGGACGCAAAGGCGGACATCGCGTCCGTCTCTGGGTTTACGAGAAAGAAGTCCGTGAATCCATTGCCGCTCGTCGGGTCAATGAACTATTTCTGCCCGGTCAATCCATCCCAGATTCCGTTTCGCCCACAGGCGATCTGAAGGAAGCCATACGCGATGCCGAGATTGTGGTCAGCGTAATGCCTTCCCAGCACAGCCGGCGTTTATTCCAGGAAATGCGCACCCACCTGAAGCCGGAAATGCTACTGGTAAGCGCCACCAAGGGGGTGGAGGAGAAGACGCTGCTTCGTATGACCGAGGTGATCATGCAGATCGTTCGCCAGGACGGTTTCTCACCACGGATCGGCGCCCTGAGCGGGCCATCCTTTGCCAAGGAAGTTGCCCGGGGAGATCCCACTGCGATCACCATCGCTTCAAAAGACCCTGGGCTGGCAGAAACCATCCAGCGCGAATTCAGCGATCCCCGTTTCCGCGTCTACACCAACGATGACGTGATCGGCGTCGAACTGGGAGGCTCCCTCAAAAACGTCGTTGCGATCGCGGCTGGTGTTTGCGACGGCCTTGGTCTCGGCCACAATTCGATTGCCGCCCTGATCACCCGCGGGTTGGCAGAAATCACTCGGCTGGTGGTCGCCTGTGGCGGACGCCAGGAAACGATGTCCGGATTGGCAGGCTTGGGCGACCTTGTTCTCACTTGCACGGGCGGACTCTCCCGCAACCGCAGCGTTGGCGTCGAACTAGGCCGCGGACGGAAACTAACCGAGATCATGGCCGGAATGCATGGGATGGTGGCGGAAGGCGTTTTCACTACGCATGCGGCCGTCG
>DATHJP010000859.1:0-2571 GCA_035489695.1 Terriglobales bacterium | reverse complement strand
TGGTGCTCTCACGTGGACTTGCACCACGAGCCTCCGCCTTCGCAGGGCGGTGTGCAGAGACTAATTACACCTTGAGAGCATGGCGTCCGTGATCGGACTTGCACCGATTAGGCCCGACTTGAAAGGCCGGCTGCGCGAGCTGCTTTGCATTCACGGACAATGGCATAACGCCAAGAAATGGTCCCCGAGGTTGGTATCGCGCCAACGTCTCCTCGGCTTCAGCGAGGCGCTAATCTGCCTCAGCTACTCGGGG
Source organism: Terriglobales bacterium (assembly GCA_035489695.1). Taxonomy (GTDB): domain Bacteria; phylum Acidobacteriota; class Terriglobia; order Terriglobales; family Acidobacteriaceae; genus 40CM-3-55-5. Next base: position 2,318 of record DATHJP010000859.1, on the reverse strand, counting down.
TGCTTGCGCACGGCCAAAATTGGTCGTCCCGCGCGGTAACGCTCCGCGGTCTTCCGGTTATCAGCCGGGTGCTCTGCTCTTGAGCTACAGGACGGGAAAGTGAATCGAGAGGCGCTCGCTTGAACGCCTCTCGATTTGTCGGGTTGCGGTTAATCAATGAACGCCACGTTGCGCATCGTTTCGGTCTCCGTCTCCGTGTTCAGCACGACTCGATGCCAGTCAGGCAACATAATCGTAGCATGGTCCGGATGGCGGATTCGGCCTCGCGCGTAAACGCGAGGATTGCGCCGCAAGGCCTGCCAGCCCCACTGCGCAGCACTCGGTTTGTTCTGCAACAGTTGGCGATAGCGGATTTCGCTAACGCCGTTCGGGTATTTCGGACTCACATATACGAGTTCGCCAGCCACACGAAAGAGCCGCTCCACGATGTGGGCTTTGCCTGCACCACGTCGCAGCGGTTCGTTTCGCAGAATGAACTTCTCGTTTATCGGATCGCGTCCCCAGGCCGAAGCTGGCACAAAGAACCATTCGCCCTGACGACGAAAGGCCGCGTTCTTGCGGCGGTTCCGCAATCGCGTAGGAACTTTGAGCTGGTTCTGCCGGGCGCGAATAGCCTGGGGCTTCAAGGCTTCCTTCGCTTGCACGACGCTGGAGGCTCCACCGGGAACAGCGGCGACAAACCACTCCCGTTCGTCGTGGCCGCAGAGAAAGCGGGCGGCTTTGCCCTCTGGCGGACGGACGAATAAGAGCAGATGGCGGTCGCGTTTGTCGGTCTGGAGCACATTGAGGTCGAGCGAATCGCGGAGCGCCTCAGGCACGCGGAGTTCGAAGAATTCACCGTGGCGATCCTGTTGGATGTCCAGGGCGTAATCGTTCGATGCTCGTTGCGCGGATGCGAGGCTGACTTTGAACCGGGCACCCATCATGGCGAATTTGCATTCAATGTTGTTCGCATTCATAGATTTTGAGTTGTGGTTTCAAACCGAAGCGCACCGGGCGAAATTCAAAATTCAACTTCGTCGGTCGGATTCGGATGGCACGACTTGGTTTGTAGCTCTTGCGATAGAGCAATTGGCTTTGATAACGGATGACAGGTCGCATAGGATTTCCTTTCATTAGTAGGGGTTAAATATTGGCGGAAGGCGTCGGTAACGCTCGGACCTCGGCTCGCGCCGATCCTGTTTTCAAGACAGGTGCAGCCAGCTTTTATCTGCCTGCCTTCCAGAGATGAGCAGGGTGGCAGGATTTGCACCTGCGTCCTCCTCGTTCCGAACTTGTGGCCGCGTGCAAACGCCCGTCTGCTGCTGACATTACACCCTGAAAATGGCACTCGCGGAAGGAGTCTCACCTTCATCTCCGGCGTTAGAAGCGCCGCGCTCTATGGTTGAGCTACGCGAGCAGTTAACCCGGACGCACAGGAAACGGTTTCCGGCCATTACTTCGACCGTGCGAGGTCTCTGCCGGCGGTCAATTTCCACCCGAGTAAATTGGCTGCTCAGGTTGGACTCGCACCAACACCGTCCCGCTTAACAGGCGGGTGAACTACTGTTATTCGACTGAGCAATGAAATGGTCGGAACGGCAGGATTTCCACCTGCGACCTCCCGGTCCCAAGCCGGACGCTCTAAAGACTGAGCTACGCTCCGAGAAAATTGGCGGACCCGAAGGGAATTGCACCCTCAACCCTCCCGCAGACAACGGGGCGCTCTGCTGATTGAGCTACGAGTCCGAAATGGTGGGAAGCGCTGGTAACGCTCCAGTTCGTCGCTTCCGACTTTGTTTTCTGACACCCGATTTACAGTCGGGCAGTCGGATCACTTCCCTGAAAATGGTAGCGGGGGCAGGAATCACACCTGCCTGACGAAGTTTATGAGACTTCGCTCTGTGCTTTAGTCGAGTTCCCCGCAGTCGAAATTGGTGGAGTCCGGCGGGTAACGCTCCCGCTTCTCACTGCTTGCAAGGCAGGCGCTTCACTTTTCAGCCACGGCCCCACGGAAATGGCAGGCTGCCTCCGTGCTGCCCGGAGTGAGCGGAGTTTTGGGGACTCTGCCGCGTGCTGACGCGCAGCCTGTAAGGAATTGGTGCGGCTGGCGGGAATTGCACCCACACATGCTCCGTGGCGGGGAGCCATTCTGCTGTTAAATCACAACCGCGAAATTAAGAGGGCCGGGAGTGTCATTGCACTCCCGGCCCATGCCATTTCAACAAAGAACAAACACCTCTTGGTGATCTACTCGATCCCAACCCGCGGTTTCACGGCGGCTGTTTCGGTGTTTTGGGGCACACCTCCTCCGAAGCCCTTAGATTGTAAAGTCTGAT
>DATHJP010000858.1:0-3967 GCA_035489695.1 Terriglobales bacterium | reverse complement strand
CGCCATGGGAAAATTCCAAGGAGCAATCATCCCGCAGACGCCGAGAGGTTGACGAACGGCCATAGCAAATTTATTGGGAAGTTCTGACGGAGTGGTGGGACCGAACATGCGGCGGCCTTCGCCGGCCATGTAGTAGGCGGTGTCGATGGCTTCCTGCACGTCGCCACGAGTTTCTTTAAGAATTTTGCCCATCTCGCGCGTCATGTCGCGGGAATATTCTTCTTTGCGTTCCATCAGCATTTCGGCGGCGCGATAAATGATTTCGGCGCGGCGGGGAGCGGGAACCAGTCGCCATTTGGTAAAGGCACGTTTGGCGGCTTCCACCGCAGCGTCGACATCGGCTTTCCCAGATTTTTGAAAGATACCAACTACGTCGCGAGTGTCGGCAGGATTGCGGTCTTCAAAAGTGTCTCCGGTTGAAGCTTCCACCCATTCGCCGTCTATGAAGTTCTTATAAGTTCTGGTGCGGGTCGCGGTGCCGAGTAGAGTGGGACCGGTGAGGATATCGGTGGCCATAGGGTCTCCTTGAGATATCTATGCTACAGCCCGATGGGACCGCAGCGCCAGTGATTCGATTACAGGGAAATGGAAAAGGCTCAACCGCGCGGTTGAGCCTTGGTATACGAAATAGAGACTTTTTTAGGCTACTGCCGATTGTGCGGCTTATCGCGAATTACTTACTGTGATAGAGAGCGAGCCATCGGGCACGAGGGCGCAACTTCCAGTCCCACTGTAGGAGCCGGTGAAGTTTGAGCCGCCTCCTCCGGTTGCGCCGCCTATGACGAAGCTCTTGAAATTCTCTGGAGTGCCTGCATGGTCAGAGTTTTTGTATTGGCTAGCCTTGTTGTCGTCCACTGGTTTAACGCCGATTGCGTTGTAATCCGTGTCCAAAGAGGTATAAACCGCCGCTGCCCACTGCCAGTTCACTGTAAGTCCTGTGGTAAAGCTGGAAAAGGTAGCAGTGAAGGTGACATTTTTAATGCCGCCGGGGAGCCCTCCGGCTGGAACGGCAAACCTTACGGCGGTCATGAAGTCCTTACCTGCTAAACCGGTTAGGGGTAAAGCAGTTTTCCAACCTGTACCGAGGATTGGCGGGAATAGTGGAGCGAATGACGTGCTAGCAAGGGTGGTGGTCGGGGAAAGCTGAATGGCAGAGCTGGGCACTTTTATGTTGTAGTTTTGATTGTTGGCCGTGAAGGCGATGGAAGCGTCGCTGACAAAAAGGTTAACTTTGCTAGCGCCTAGTCCCTTCACCGTCAAAACACTGGTGAACCAGATTTGGTTGCCTTCGGCGATGGCCGTGCCGTTGAAATTACTGGCGATCGCGCTGGTGCATTCCTGATATTGTTGGCGCGCGTTGGCGACACATACTGAAGCCATAACCATCGTCGCCAGTATGCTTAGCCGAAAAGTGTTCATAGCAATCCTCCGAATTGAGTGAGAATTCTGCTCCTGCATAGAACAGCCCAGTCAAGATGCAGGAACTTGCAATCTGGTTTTGTGAGTGGGGTTTGAAAAGCATTTTCTTGGCCATGGAAGAAAGTCTCTGTCGCCGCATCGCGTTGAACCAACACGGCAGATCAGTGCAGCTGAATCTAACTTGATCACTACGTACTTCGGTCACCTGCTCCCGGAACGTTCGTAAGCTGTTCGAGAGCATCCCTCACCCTTACTCTCAATCCTGGCAATCTCCAAAGGACGGCTCTGGCCGGGTTCTCGAGCTCTTTCCTCCACGTCGCATGTGCTTGAGGGGCGGTTCTTTCCCAAGATGGGACATGCCCGAAGAGTGTCCTTTTGGGTGTAACCAGAGGGGTACGTTCGTTACTTGCGATGATTTGAACTGGGCACCATGCTTGTACGAAGCCGAGTCAGACATTTTTTTGCCTGACGCGGGAGGAAGGACCACCACTTTGTTGCGACGAAGCGCCAAATTGCGAAGTCAGAGCGGCTTCACGTTAGTTGAGCTTCTGATTGTCGTGGCCATCGGGATGATCGTGGCCGCCATGACCATGCCGTTGTTCAACACGGCGGTGAATCAGTATCGCCTGCGGGCTTCGGCCGTGGACCTGGACGGACTCTTGCAGCGGGCGCGCAGCCGGGCTGTGCGAGACAACCGGAGCTATGCGCTGCAAACGGCGGCGTTTGTGCAGGGAGCGTTTACCTACACCCAGGTTTATCTGGACTTGAACGGCAACGGCACTCTGGATGTTGGAGAGCCGTCGATTCAATTGCAGAGAAATGTGACGCTGGTGACTGGGGGAGGCATTCCTGCCATACCGAATGCAACCCTTGGATTCACTCCACAGGCCACAACCGCTCAGGTCACCTTTAATGGGCGTGGAACACCTTGCGTTTTGGTGAATGGACTCTGCATCAGTTGGGATAGCGCCGGCGCTGCGCCCAATCAGGTCGGCTTTGTGTATTACTTGCGAGCGCCGTTGGGCGGCGGCAACAGCTGGTCGGCAGTGTCGATCGCGCCATCTGGACGATTCAGGGCGTGGAGTTATAGCAACGCTACTTGGAGCTACTGAAGTTGGTGACAGGGAGATTCCCGGTGATGAGCATGACAGTGAAAACTACGAATTACGCACAACGCGAACGCGGCAGGTCATCCGAGCGTGGAATCTCGCTGGTGGAACTGGTGATTGCCATCTCGGTGCTGGCGATTGGCATGGCGGGACTGGCAGTACTGTTCAGCACTGCGATCATGAACAACAGCCGCTCCAAAGGGGACACCAGCGGGACGATGCTGACCCAGACTGTGCTGGAAAAAATTGCGGCACAGCCGGCCAACCTCGTCGCCAACTTGACGGCAGCGGACTGTAATTCCGCCGGGGCTACGGTTTGGCCGATTGCCACCACGGGGGCAGCTAGTCCGGGCGCGGGAGCAACCATTAATGTGGCTACCGGCGCTATCGATTTCACGCAGGCATACGCGGCCGTGACGGCGAACTACAAGATGCAATATGTGGCCTGCGGCGCCGGCGGCCAGCAGACGACTTACGACGTACGCTGGAATATTCAGACCATTAGCGCGAATACTCGCCTGATCACTGTTTCTACGCGGCCTCTGGCGGCCGCGAACGCTGGCAATCAGAACCAGGCCCTCCTATTTGCCCCACCCATCACGCTGCGCACGATCGGGGGTCTGTGATGCGAAACCGCATGAGAGTTCAACTTCGCAGCCACGTGGAAACAGGTTTTACCCTCATTGAAACCATGGTGACTTTGGGGGTGCTGGTTCTGGTGTTGGGAATCGTGTTCAGCTATATCGGCCGCTTGCAGAGAGTTTACAAGTCGGAAGAAACCAAAGTTGACGCGACTCAGGAAGCGCGCACAGTTCTCGATTCAATGGAGCGCGAACTGCACCAGGCAGGCTTTCCCGGTCACAACATGTATGGGCCTAACGTGCTCAATTTGCCGGTTGTCAATGATGTGCGCAACGCGGTTGGCATAGTGAAGATTTCCCCATCGGATCTTTGGTTTGAAGGGGACACTGATAACGACGGCCGGGTGGAAAGCATTCGATACACATTGATGGATGCGGCGGGCGCTCCGGTGACTGCCGCCAGCACTTGTCCTTGCAGTCTGCGACGCAGCCAGGTGCTCAAGGCAAACGCTGCGCCCACGGCGCAAGCCACGAACTATGTGGTGGCACTGGACAACGTGATCAACAGCGGCGGTGTGGGTGCGGGCGGAGCAGCGCTTGCCCTGAGTGGAAGCACCACTTTCAGTACCGGCACTTCAGTTGCGAACGACGTTCTCTACGCCGCGTACAAGACGCCGGCGATATTCACCGCGCACGACCAGAATGGGACCACGGTTGCCGCGACGGATATCATCACCAACCCTTCTGCCATCGCAACTATACGCACCATCACCATCAGTCTGAATCTGCTGACCATCTTCAACGATCAACAGACAAAAATGAAGCCTCCTGTGAGCATGAGGGCGACAGTAAAGCTGA
>DATHJP010000857.1:0-6586 GCA_035489695.1 Terriglobales bacterium | reverse complement strand
CGCACGCATTCCCCGGAAAAGCCAGAGTTAACATCCAGCCGCGAGCCTAATGCCGGTGCGTTGGAACCGACGCTGGCTCGGCACATCATAGAACCGTGATGAGCCAGAGCGATCGCGGCACCTGTACCGCGAGTGAGCGATCGGGCGCGCTCGCTAATCAAACGCAGCGACGCATTCAAATCTGATCCGAGAGAGTTGAACTCGTATTGAGCGGTGGTCGAGGTGGCCGGCGGATTATTCCTCTCAGACGCGCTGGCCTGGGGCTCCAGACTAAGGGCGAGAGATTCCCGTATCTCATTGCCCCGCAAGTTCGCTCCTGGTGTGGATGCGGCGGGTTCGCCAACACTGAGCTTGGGCGCCTTCCGGCTGGGCGCGGCGTCATTAAGAGTGAGCCACTGCTGCAGCCGGAGACGCGATTCCTCGGGCAATTCGGAGAACCGCACTCCCGCGCGCCCCAGCGCGTCAGCCCACGCGATGTAGCCCGTGGTCTCCAGATTGCCGACCGGTTCGGGCAAATTCAGGTGAAGCTGGATTGGATGATGGGCTTCAATCGGAGCCGCAGTCTGCATCGACATGCCTTGTTCACTGAGATCAAGGATCATGCCTCCGGTGACGCCATCGAAACTCGCGAACGCAGGTGTGTGCACCTTGTGCCGCGCCCAGCGACGCCGATCCGGAATCGTTTTCGGAGTCAGGTCCACTGCTCACCCGAGTTTTTAGCGATTTTGTCCAGTAAACAACAATGATCGGGGCAAAATCGGGCGAGCGAAAGTGTATGAGCGGATTCCCCCGCCGAAGCCTGCCCTCTCGTAGCGCCGGGTCCGCGCGGCTAGCGGATTAGCACGCGGTACGCTGGCGCTACCTTGGCTTGAAAATTGCCTTTGTCATCTGCACGAAATCCAGCCGGAAGCACCTACAGTAAACACTGTATTTCCGCCTTTCGGCGGATTTGCAACACTCTGTTGCTAAGTGTCACTTTTCCGTTTGCTTGGATAAAGCCATGCAATTTCATTCAGCTCAGAACGTGTATCACTCCTCCTATGTCTTCCGGCCAGCTGAAGTGCCGGAAACGCCATCGGCTGGGATTCTGGCGAGCACGTGTATTGGTTTATTACCAGGTTGGCGGCTAGGAGGAGATGACCCTCCGCCCAGGAGGCCGTTGCCCGGCGGTTTGCCGAGTGAACGCGCCTCTTTGGTGAAGCCCAGAATTCTAGTGGTCGATGACGAGCGAGTTATCGCGGACACGATCGCGGAAATTCTGAATGACAGCGGGTTTGAAGCCACCCCGGCATACAGCGGTGACGCTGCAATTAAGGTAATTCAAGAGAACTGTCCGGACGTTGTGCTCACCGACGTGGTTATGCCGGGGATAAACGGGGTGGAAGTCGCGAAATTCGTGGCTGATACCTGCTCTGATACCAAAGTCTTACTCTTTTCCGGACAAGCTGCGGTCTCGGAATTTCTGCAGGCAAACCAGTTGGGATACTCGTTCGAGTGTTTGGCAAAGCCGCTTCATCCCAATGAGCTCATTGAAAAGTTGCGCGGCTTGAAACGCACTACAGAATGAATCTTCCAGGAATCGCGGATGCACAGAATCACAGTTGGGATCGGTCGTGAATGGTCGCAGTAGAGTTTCCCATTGCTTATAGCCTATCCGAACGCACCTGGTGGCTTCGGTATCTGATTGCCACCGGGTTTGTTCTGGTGGCATTAACACTCAATTTCCTGCCGCCCGCGCAGAACTTGCCTTTTCTCTTCTTCTTTGGCGCGGTGGCGCTCACTGCGCGATTGTGCGGTTTTGGGCCGGCACTTTATGCCACCGCATTATCGGCGATAGCCGCCGACTATTTCTTTATTCATCCTGGCATCCATTGGGGATTCTCCTTAATGGAAATTCTCCGGATGCTGTTGTTTGCTTTGGTATGTCTTCTGATTGCAAGCCTGGCCCAACAAAGATCAAAAGCGCAGCGGGCTGCGGAGATGAACCAGGCCCGCTTGGCGGCGATCGTTCAGTCTTCGGACGATGCCATCCTGAGCAAAACGTTGGACGGTATTATCACCAGCTGGAACAAGGGCGCTGAGCGTCTCTACGGGTATACCGAAGCAGAGGTGGTCGGCAAGCACGTTTCGCTGCTTTCTCCGCCAGAGCTTCCGAACGATATTCCTATGATCATGTCGAAGCTGCGAACAGGCGAGCAGGTTCAGCACCATGAGACTACACGAATACGGAAAGATGGTACGCGACTGGACATTTCCGTATCAGTCTCGCCCCTGCATGATCTTGCGGGCAACGTGATTGGGGCGTCTACGATCACGCGCGATATCACAGCGCGCAAAGCCGCGGAAGAGACTCTTCGTAAAACTGAAAAACTGGCCGCGACCGGCCGTCTGGCAGCCAGCATTGCACATGAGATCAATAATCCGCTTGAAGCAGTTACCAATCTGCTGTATTTGTTGCGCAAGAACCCTTCATTGGACGAGAAGGCACGCAAACATCTCAGCTTCGCCGAACAGGAGTTGGAACGGGTGACTCATATTTCCAGGCAGACGCTGGGATTTTATCGCCAGGTTTCATCTCCTTCGAGGATGGATGTGGCCAAAACGCTGGAGAGCGCGCTTTCGGTGTATTCGCACAAACTCGAGGGTCAAAGCATTAAAGTCGAAACAAAATGGGGGTCAGGTACGGAAATTCAGGCGCTGGCCGGAGAAATTCGGCAGGTTTTCTCCAATCTGATTGCGAATAGTATCGACGCTATGCCTCAGGGTGGGACGCTGACCTTGAAGGTTTCGAAAGCCCACAATTGGGGTAACGGAAACCGGCGCGGAGTCCGCGTGGTAATCGCCGATACCGGTTCAGGGATTGCTCCGGAACAGCAAAGCAAATTGTTTGAACCTTTCTTTACCACCAAGCGCGATGTTGGCACGGGCCTCGGTTTGTGGGTGTCCAAGAGCATCGTTCAGAAGCACGAAGGATCTATTAAGGTGCGCAGCAGTGTTCGGCCGGGAAAAAGTGGGACGGTATTTTCCGTATTCTTGCCCGAATCCATGCCTGCATCGGCTGCGGCGTGAAACGCGGCTCGTCCTTTTTATTCACTCTATGAAGAAGCTCACGGTGATGGTGGTTGACGACGAGCCGGTTGTGGCTGACACGATCCTCGAGATCTTGAAAGAAGAGGGTATCGACGGGTTTGCATTCTCCAGCGGGCATGACGCCTTGAATTGGTTTTCTCGGATCAACCCAGACGCTGTCATTATGGATGTAGTAATGCCCGGCCTCAGTGGCATTGCGGCTGGGATAGAAATGCGGAAACACTCCCCAGCTTGCAGAGTAATTCTTTTTTCCGGTCAAACCAGTGCCGCCGATCTCTTGAACGAAGCCCGTGCGCAGGGTCACCAATTTGAAGTTCTGGAAAAGCCGATCAAACCCGAAGTCTTACTGGCTCAACTGCTCGGCCATAATGGCTCCGGCGCTCTGGCTAGTGATTAGTGGCCAGAGCCCTGGGAGTACATTTCGTCCCAACATCGAAAATCACTCTTACTCCCGGCGGAACTGCCTCCGTCCACAATTGGTATCTTTAATCTATGAAAAAGCAACTTGCGCTCGGCGCGGTTGGTGCGATCCTCATTGCTCTTGCGGCATTCTTTCTTGGCTTGAGGATGAATTTTCATCCGGAGAACCAGAAGCCAGGCAAATTCCCGGAGCAGTTGGTCTACGTTCGCTCCGCAGACGATGTTGTCGGCGGTGGTGTCCTTTTTACTTCTACGAGCTCGCCATCGAAGCCTCTGGCGATCATCTGGGTGCACGGTTGGGGAGCGAATTTCTATACCCCGAGCTACGTTGGAATCGGGCGGGAGCTGGCGGAGCGAGGGTTTCCAACCATCTCGGTCAATACGCGCATGCACGACATAGGGAACGTTGAGAAATACACACTCCTCGGGAGGCGAGTGCGGGGCGGCGGGTACTGGGGCATCACCAGCGAGGACGCGCGAGATATCGCCGCTTGGATTGATTACGCTCAGCAGTTGGGATACAGCCGGGTCGTCCTGGTGGGCCACAGCGCCGGCTGGGCCAGTGTCGCCCGTTATCAGGCCGATTCGCAGGACCGCCGCGTCGCCGGGTTAGTCTTTGGTTCGCCGGGCGTAGGATACTCGCCCCAACCAGACGACCCGCAACTGCTTGCCCAAGCGAAGAAGCTCGTGGACGAAGGCGCCGGTGATGACCTGATCCGGCTGCCCCACCGTTCTACACCTTCGTTTGTCAGTGCTGCGACAGAGCTTGACATCGCCAACACACCGCGTCAGTACAAGGACTTCTTTGGAACCCAGACTCCGGATGCTGCCATCACCAGAGTCAGGTGTCCGGTACTGGCTTTCTTCGGATCGAAGGATGACATCGGAGGCGAAAAGGACCTCGCACTGCTTACATCTTCGGTTCGGCGGCTGCCCCATGGTCCAGCCAGGGTAGATACCGCCATGATCGCAAATGGTAACCACGAGTACGTGGGAGAAGAGGCTCAGGTTGCCCAAGTAATCACGCGGTGGATTGAAACAGAAGTGGAGGGCCACTGAGTTGCTGCCCACGCCCGCACGACCGTCGTTTAAAAACGCCGACGCAGGAAGAGGACTCCCATGCCAAGCGTAATCAGGGCTCCTAGAACTTGCCTCAATTTATGAGACCAGTTGCAGTGACTAGTGACCAATGACTAACCACTAGAAACTAACTACGAGCCACTGTTGCACTACGCTACGTTTTCAGGCGGAATGTCGTCGTCTCGCCGGTAGTTTTTGTCTTGGTGCGAGCGCACTTCTTTTTCTGGATGGTCGCCGGCGTCTTCGACGCCTTGCACGACGTCTGCTTCGAAAGCCTGATCGGTGTCGGCGAGCTCTTCAACGCTTTCCTCGTTCGCTTCCTCAATGTCAGAAAGTCCTTGAGCATCGCCTGACTGTCCGGCGCTGTCAGACCCCACTTGCCCAGGATCAGTGCCCAGCTCATCGAGGCGGGCTTCGTTATCATCATTATCGCGATTTCGTGGTTTGGCCATGAGAAAAACCTCCAATTCTTATTTGATTCTAAGGCTTCGCAGCATTTGTTCAAAGGCCGGGGCCAGACGTCCGAAGTCGCGCTCCGGAGCGATAAAGACCAGATACAGAATTGAATTGTCGCGGCGCTGTACGGTCACCAGCCAATCTCGTTCCCGCTGGCCTTGCACCGGCGAAGTTCCTGTCAGGTATACAGATTTTCCGGGCGCTCCGTTCAATTGAATATCCTGGGGGTTACTTGCTACCCCAAGTCCAGGGTTCGACTGCTGCAATGACGAAAGCAAATCCTGCGTCGCCTGATCGAGAGAGTCACGGCCGTATTGCGGACGGATCCCATTGATAATTACGCCGTAGGCTATCGCATTCTGCGCGACACCCGCGCTGGGAGCAATCGTCACCGCCGAGTTGGCATCTCCGGCCACCTGCCAGTTATCCGGATAGGAAATCTGGAAAGCGCTGTGATCCATGGAGCGGAACTGGCCGCTGGGCATCACGTCCCGGGAATTGATTTCGCCAATCTGACCCTGTGGCTGTCGCTGGCCTTGTTGTTGAGCGACCTGCTGCATGGTGAGAGGATGCATCCTCGCAACCTCGGCCTTGATCCGCTCGAATTGCGCGCTGTTCCTGCGGTACGTTTTCCGCGGATATTTACTGATTGCCTGCCGAACCAGTTCCACCCGATTCCCAGGATTCGGATGGTCGCTCAGAAATTGCGGCCCGCCAGGTCCACCTTCTTTTTCAAGCTTGCTGAAAAACTCGACCATGGAGAAAGGGTCATAGCCCGCGTCGTACATGATTTGCGAGCCGAGCAGGTCGGCTTCGCGCTCGGCGTCGCGAGAATATTTCAGAAACAGAGACTGAACTCCGAATGACGCCCCGAGTTGTGCGATTTGACCGGCGGCGCCCTGTCCGATGGTTGCACCTAAAACTGCCAGCGGGAGTTGCGCGAATGCGGCTTTGCTGGCTTGCTGGGTGGAGTGACGCAAAACCACGTGCGAGATTTCGTGCGCCATCACACCGGCTAATTGGCCTTCGTCATCCGCCGCCTGGATGGTGCCGACGTGTATGTATATCGGTCCCCCCGGGAGAGCGAAGGCATTGATCTCCTTGATGTTCACCACGTGGAAACTGAAAGGCCATTGGTTTGGACCTGGCGCATGCGCTGCGAGTTGCTGCCCGAGTTGCTGCACATACTTTGAGACTGGATTGGAATCTGGAAGCACCGGCATCTGGCGATTTACTTCCGCCATGGCTTGCCGCCCAACTTCAATATCTTGCTCGGGCGTGTATTGGTTGAATGCGGCGGGTTGGACTTCGATACGGCCGGTTGGAGCTTGAACGATGTTTTTCGTCGCGCATCCGAGGCAGAGCGCCAGGATCAGACTCGTGAGGAGAGCCCGGCCTTGCTTCCGGCATACATTTTTCATGGATTACCCAACTCTCTGCGAGCAATCTCGCACAGGACCCGAGTGTCAGATTCGATGGGTAACGTCCCGGTTGTCTATTGTAATGGACTCGATTTATGGCACCACATTGATATAGCAAG
>DATHJP010000856.1:0-6184 GCA_035489695.1 Terriglobales bacterium | reverse complement strand
TGCCTTAGTCTTCTGGATAATCCGGCTGGTTCATCCCGCCTCCTAGCAGTCAAATCGACTGCACTCATTTTGCTACAATCTCTAACAATGACGTCGTCTCATCCGCCATTCACCGACGTTCCCACTGCTATCGACGAAATCCGTGCCGGCCGCATGGTTGTGGTCGTGGACGATGAAGACCGCGAGAATGAAGGCGATCTCACGCTGGCAGCCGAGAAGGTTACTCCCGAAGCCATCAACTTCATGGCCAAGTACGGTCGCGGCCTGGTATGCCTGGCATTAACCGAAGACCGCCTGGATCACTTGCGCATCGGGCCGATGACTTCCGAGAACACTTCGAATTACGGGACCGCATTCTGTGAAGCCATCGACGCGCGGCAAGGCGTGACAACGGGTATCTCGGCCTACGATCGCGCGCGTACCATCAGTGTCGCGATTGATCCCGCCACTCGCCCCGCCGATTTGGCGCGTCCCGGACACGTCTTTCCCTTGCGAGCCCGCAAAGGTGGGGTGCTGGTACGCGCCGGCCAGACCGAAGCTTCCGTGGACCTGGCACGGCTGGCAGGATTGCTGCCGGCAGGAGTGATCTGCGAAATCATGCGCGATGACGGCACCATGGCCCGAGTGCCTGACCTGATTGAATTCTGCCAGGCCCACGGTCTGAAGATGTTGACGGTAGCTGAGTTGATCCGTTATCGCATGCAACACGAACGCTACGTCCATCGAGTTGGAGAGGCGTTGGTGGCCACGCGCCACGGGGAATTCCGGCTGATCGCTTACGAGATTGAAGTGGATGGAGGCGAATCCCACGTCGCCCTGGTCCGCGGCGAGATTGAAAAGGGCAGCGAACCAGTTTTGGTTCGGATGCACTCCCATTGCCTGATGGGCGACGTGTTTGGCTCGACTGGCTGCGATTGCCACGCGACGATCGAAGGCTCTATGCAGGCCATTGCGCGTGAAGGGCGGGGCGCTCTCATCTATCTGCATCAAACCTCGAAGGGCTTTTCCGTGGAACGCACGGGAGAGCGGACGTCGCTCATATTCCATCGCGACAAACGGCTGCCCGGGCTTCCGGAAAGCGAGCGCAAAACGCAGCATGAGATCGGCCTGGGAGCGCAAATTCTTTCCGATCTGAATCTGCGAAAGATTCGCCTGCTGACCAATCACCCCCGGAAAGTGGCAGCCCTGGAAGGATTCGGAATCGAGATTGTAGAGCAAGTGCCCATTTCACTGAGTGCCGCGAAGGTCAAGCAGAGCACTTAAATGAAAAAGTTAAAGGGCTGGCAGAAGTTCGGCCTTGCCGTGTGGTTTCTGATCGTCGGGCTATTTGTTTTCTTCGCTCTCACCCAGCGTTATCCAATCGACTGGACTTCCCTGATTCCCTAATCACAAGAATAGGATTTTTCGATTGCCGGTTATCTCTCGGAAAGTGCTCAGAAGGGCTTTCGAATTACGACTTCGGCTTCGTTGATGAAAAACTGGGCTGAACATTGATCGGAACCACAAATTACCGGCAGCAAACCGGCGAGCTGCTTGCGTGTGATCAGGCCTAACGTCCCACAGTCAGGACAGGACAGCACCGCCCAGTAGGGATCCTCTTTCTCCCCCACGCGGCCTGCATTCTCCAGCACGAAAACTGTACCCGGATGCATTTGCTCCGGGATCCATTCGGTCAGGATGTTCAGTTCTCCTACCATTTTGCCTCCGGTAGAGCCAAACTTTCGCGCTTATGAGGCCTTCTTCAATTTGCGCATCGAACGAGACATCGAAGGAGCGAATGCGCTGCTCTTTTTTCCACTACGGATCACTGCACGCACTTGCCGGACAGTGTCGGTGAGGCAAATCGCCAGCATGGGCTGGCGCGCATTTTTCAGGATGTCCACAATCTGCCGCGGTGAAGTTTCCAGATAGAGAGTGAAACCATCGGTGAGCAAGTGGTACTCGGATGAACCGCTGACCGTCTCCGCCAGTCGCTTTCCGAACTCTCGCTGTAAGAAGCGCACCACTTTGCGGACTCGCTGCAAAGAGAATCCCCGGCGCAGCAGCTCGCATATCACAGCAACTTCAGTGAGGTCTCCCATGGAGTACAGACGTCGATGTCCCTTCCGTGCAGGCACCACGATGCCCTGCTCGTCCCACCATTGCAGTTGCCGTGGTGTTATGCCGGTTAAGGCGACTACATCGCGAGATAAAAATGTTGTCTTCATTTCAACCCTGAAATGTTTCAAACACTTAAAGAACAAAATGTTTGAAACATTTTAGGCATGAGTTGATGGAAGTCAACAAGAGATTTCAGCAATTAGGGTTGACTAGAGGAGTTCCTCGGAGTCTGGCTTCAAGGGAAGACCGCCGCCGACAAAATGAACGATTTCCAGCCGGTCGCCTTCCCCGAGCGGCGTTTCGGCCCAGAGTTCCCGTGGCACGATATTGCGATTGAGCTCAATGGCTACGCGATCGTGTTTCATGCCCAACTGCTCTATCAGGGACGTGAGCGATAGAGGAGCGGTGAAATCCCGGGCTTCGCCATTAATCTGAAGCTTCATCTCGTTTTAAATTTTCGCCGTCCCAGGACTGCAATGGCAAATCATGAAGAAAGGAAGGACGGACAGAATCGAGGCGAATCAAAAGGAACTAGCTCTCGACCTTGCGCAGTCGGAACTTTCGCGTGGTAGTACGGCCAGAGTAGCTGGCCTGCACCAGAAGTGAGGAATCGGGCAACGAGGATTCCTCCATATCGATCTTCATTTCCGCATCCCCGGACGAATCGGTCACTACTTGGGTATAGAAAGGCGCAGCATCAGGACGCGCGAATCGGACTGTCAACCTGGCCCCCGGAGCTCCCGCGCCACCTTCGGTCACCCGCAGCCTCACATTGATGCTGCGGTCCGAATGCACGGAATCGGCATTGAGCCATTGCACGTCCAGCTCCTTGATGGCATCCAGAGCTTCTGCCGTGTCCCGTTTGTCGAGAACCGTGTCCAGACGGCCATCCCGGATAGAATCCAGCACCAGACGATGCTGATCCCGAAGAATCTGCTCTTTCTGCTGATCGGTGAATCCCGCCGTTGCTCGCTCGTCCGCGTATGAGGTGGCGCGCTTACCCACGCACCGGCCCTTCACAAAGACCTGAGTTTGCAGCAGCAACTCATTCTCGCGCGCTTCACTCTGCACGTGGTAAACCGTGTCGCCATGTTTAACGTCGGTGTTGAAGCCGAAGATCATGCGATCCTGCTCAGCAAAGGAATCTCGAAGAACCTGTTGGTGCGCTCAGCTTGACACTACCATGGGCGGATTCTAATCTAGAACGTTTAAGCAATCCTTGGCGCGAATTATATATAGCTCCCCTATGCCGGACAATTACTTCGCCCGCTACCTGCCGTTACTGATTCATTTCCTGCTTGCGGGCGCCCTGGCATGCGCGATTGTACTGCTATCCTGGTTGATCGGATATCGTCGGCCCACCCGAGCCAAGCTGTCGCCTTACGAATGCGGCATGATTCCCGTGGGGGACGCCCGCCAGCGCTTTTCCGTGAAATTCTATCTGGTGGCCATGCTGTTCATTTTATTCGATGTGGAAGCTGTCTTTCTCTATCCCTGGGCGGTCATTCTACGGCAGCTCAAAATGTTTGGGTTTTGGGAGATGCTCGTCTATATCGCAATCGTCCTGGTAGGTTTCTTCTACATCTGGAGAAAAGGCGTGCTGGATTGGAGCATCACTTCGCCGCGCAGGGGTGAAGGCTGATGCCTCTGAACCCCGCTATCACTGAGATCGACCAACTGAAGGCCCACCCTGCCCTGGCCAAACTGCTGGCCTGGAACGATGGCGCGATCGAAGGTGCGAAGTTCGACCGCGATGAGATGACTGTCTACATTGAGCGCTCCGCCATCCGCGAAGCCTGCATTTTGCTTCGCGACGACCGGGATTGTCCGTTCAATTTTCTCGTCGACGTTACGTGCGTTGATTGGTATCCAAAGCAACCAAGGTTTGAGATTGTCTATCACCTGCTCTCGATCACTAGGAAAGAGCGGGTGCGATTGAAAGTCCGGCTTGGCGACAGCCCAGAAGTTGATTCGGTAACCTCAGTCTGGCCCGCGGCCAATTACTTCGAACGTGAGGTATATGACCTCTTTGGAGTGCGATTCAACGGACATCCATATTTGCGGCGTCTCTTGATGCCAGAAGATTGGGAAGGATATCCGCTGCGCAAAGATTATCCGGTCGAGGGCTACCGCTAGATATGGCCCATCTAAGCCCCACTCCTACGCTCGAGGTTGGTCAGGACCGCACCATGATCCTGAACATGGGGCCGCATCATCCTTCCACGCACGGGGTGTTGCGTCTGATCCTCGAAATTGATGGCGAAACCATCGTGCGCATCATGCCGGACATCGGCTATTTGCACACCGGCATCGAGAAGACATGTGAAGCGAAGTTCTATCAGCAGGTAGTGCCGCTCACCGATCGCATCGATTACCTCTGTCCGTTAACTAACAATCTCTGCTACGTGCTTGCCGTCGAAAAATTGTTGGGACTGGAAATCCCACCCAAGGCGCAATGGATGCGGGTAATGCTGAACGAATTGACACGGATCAACTCGCATCTGGTCTGGCTGGGAACGCATGCCCTCGATATCGGGGCAATGTCGGTTTTCCTCTATTGCTTCCGCGAACGCGAAGATATTTTGCGGCTCTTCGAAATGGTGAGTGGACAGCGCATGATGACCTCCTATTTCCGCATCGGCGGCCTTGCCCTGGAACCACCACTCGGATTCTTCAAGCCAGTGAGGGAATTTGCCAATCGCTTCCCTGCAAAAGTGGATGAGTATGAAGACCTGCTGACCGGCAATCCCATCTGGGGGATGCGGACCAAAGGGGTAGCGCGAATCACTGCCGAAGATGCCGTCGCCTTGGGTGCGAGCGGACCCACACTGCGCGGTAGTGGCGTCGATTTCGACCTGCGACGCGATATGCCCTACTCCGGCTACCAAAACTTTAAATTCAAAGTGCCCGTCTCTCAGGATGGCGACGTTTTTGCTCGTTATATTTGCCGTGTGCGCGAAATGCGAGAGTCGATTGCGATCGTGCAGCAGGCGGTCGACGGCATGCCCGAAGGTCGAATCAAGGCGGACGCTCCCAAAGTCATATTGCCCGACCGAGAAAAGATGAAGACTGAGATGGAAGCCCTCATCTATCACTTCAAGATTATTACCGAGGGCTTTGCTGTGCCGGAAGGCGAGGTCTATCAGGCCGTGGAGTCCCCGCGCGGTGAAATGGGCTATTACGTGGTCAGCGACGGAACCGCTAAGCCGTATCGCGTCCATATGCGAGCTGCCTGCCTGGCCAATCTGCAACTCCTGCCCGCGATGTGTGAAGGACGCCTTTTAGCTGATGTTGTGGCTGCGATTGGATCGATTGATATCGTTCTGGGAGAAATCGACCGATGAGATTCTCCGATCAATTCGAATCCCGTTTCGCGGAAATGCTTACGCACTATCCAACAAAGCGCTCTGTGCTGGTCCCGACATTGCTTTATGCCCAAGACGAAATCGGCTACCTGAGCGACGAAGCGATCAAAGAACTTGCCGATCGTCTCGAGCTTACCGAACTCGAAGTCCGCAATGTGATCAGCTACTACTCCATGCTGACCACTCACCCGCGCGGCAAGTATAACGTCCAGGTCTGTACCAACATTGCGTGCCTGTTGCGCGGCGGCGACGAACTTTTTGAACACTGCGAAAATAAATTAGGCCTCAAGCACAAGGGAACGACAGCCGATGGCCTGTTCTCGCTCGAAGAAGTGGAATGCATCGGTGCCTGCAGTTGGGCCCCGGCCGTGCAAGTCAATTATGACTTCCATGAGAACCTGACCACGGAGAAGCTGGATCGGGTTCTCGATGGGTGCAAAAGAGGAACGCAGTAGTAAATGCAGATTGCACTAAGGTTTTCAATCGTCAATCGAAAATCGTACATCGACAATTTCCAATGGCCGACCTGGTCTCCCATCCCGACGAAGTAAGAGTGGTCTCTCGCCGCTTTGGCCAGGGTGCGACCAACCTCGATCGCTACCTGGAATTGGATGGCTACAAGGCTGTGCAGAAGGCGCTGACCATGCAGCCCGACGCCATCGTCAATGAGGTCAAAAACTCCGGTCTGCGCGGACGTGGTGGCGCCGGATTCAATACCG
>DATHJP010000855.1:0-2344 GCA_035489695.1 Terriglobales bacterium | reverse complement strand
GAGTTCATACTTTATTTGGCGAGGAGAGCGCTCTCATGGATCGCATCCTGTTTCTACGCGCCGCGTTGGCAAAGGCCGGCGGGGCCTTGCCGGATTCCGATCCGCTACGGAAAACGTTGACAGATTTGGATACAAAGATAGACGCGATCCGCAAAAAGATTGTCGCTACCACCGAGGGCGGCGCGATTACCGGTGAAGAGCGGTTGCGCGAGCACACCGATCAACTTTATGGCGCGCTCCTCAGCTATGAAGGCAAACCAGCCGAATACCAGCTGGCTTACATCGAAGCATTAAAGCGGGAACTTTTTGATGTCTCGAATGAGTTCTCTGATGTCACTGCCAGAGATTTGCCGCCGCTGAATGAGGCCCTGAAAGCAAAAAATCAATCGCCTGTGCCGTCACCGCCTGAGAAGGTGGCCTTCAAAGACGGGGAGGTGAACTTCGCTCAGGGCGGCTCAAACCAGTCGGTTGATCCTGACGCGGCGCCGGCAGCTAAGATCCCACTACCTGCCGATTTCCGATTGCTCCATTAGAGCGCCTGGCTTAGTTCAAACCCAGGGAAGCGCATCGATATTGAATCGCTCTGCGGTTATTCCAGGCCATTTTCTGTCTTGTGGCCACGGCTCTGTAAGTCGTGTCGCGGAGAAGTCCCATAGAGACGCGATTAGAATCATCTCTACCTGAAACCGTAGACCGCCTTATAATACCGCCATGAGCGTACAGGTTTATGGCTGCAATCATATTGCAATCGAAGTAGATGATGTAAAAGCGGCAGTGAGATTTTACGAAGACGTCTTTAACCTGAAGAAGCTTGCTAGCGGCGAGGGCGATGCATTCTTTAAACTAGGTGAGCATCAGTTCCTCGCCATCTTCAAAGTCGCGAAACTGCAACCAGATCGGACGCGGCATTTCGGTTTGATGGTGCGCGACGAGCAAGAAATCGCCGAAGTGCGGAAGAAGGTGGCCGAGAAGTACGGCTTGAAACTGGAGCCACCGTTCCGGTGCGATTTTCGCGACCCATGGGGCAATCGGATTCAGGTAGTTGATTTACACGACGAATCGCTTATCTGGCTTCTGCCCTACCGCGAGGTGCAGAAGGCAGGAATCAAGTTCCATTAGAGCCGACCGAACAACTTAACAAAGATGAAATCGTGCGGTTGCAGCGAAGGCTTACTTCTGCGAGTAAGCGAGTGCTTTTACAATCTTTGAATGAAGGCTGTAATGGCCTTGAGTATCTGCTGATCGATATCATCCTGTGTCTCGCCGCTGGCTTGAAGCTGGCGCTTGGACACAAGGAAAGAATGGTCTCCGCCTTCTACGGTGTGAAGAAAGTTCGGAGCACTCATCTGGGAACGGATCGGCTCGAGAAGATCTAGTGGGCAGAGCGGATCCCGAGTCCCTTGCACAAACAAGATCGGTGTTGCCAACTCGCGCAGGACCTTGTCCCGAAGCTTCGTCCGATCGCCGCCGCCGCATAGTGGATAGCCGAGACAAACCAAACCATCTACTTTTTCGTTGAGCGCGACATGGCAGCCGACGCGTCCGCCCATGCTCTTTCCAACCAGAATGGCGGGTGCTGTTGTTTTCTCCCGCGCCCGGGCGAGCGCCTGACGATGTGCGTCAATCAGTTGTGGCAAGGGATCGGGCCTTCGCCGGCCTTCGCGCATATAGGCATAATCAAATAGTTGAATCTGCCCAATTGTTTCCAAGTGCGCTTTCCAGCGTTGCATCCAGTAATGCGATGATGGTGCGCCTGCGCCGGGAGCGAAAAGAAAGAAAGGTCTGATCATCGGAAAACGACGTTAAGGAAAAATGGAATAAATCGCTATACATCAGGCTTTTTTTCGCCCGCGCGCTAGCCGGAGACCTCTGCCGCGCTTCGGAGAACGGCGCTATAACACCGACCTATCCTGCCGTCCCCCCGCATGCGCGGGGCGACGGACGCGGATAGGTTAAGTATGAGCGAAGTGGTTGCCCTGCCGTTATTACTTCTTAGGACCCTCGGGTATTCGCCGAGCGGCGTCGGCAGCTTGAGCGAGAGCATTGAGAGTATCGAAAAATTGCGGCGATTGCCCCATAAACAGGTTTGAATTGGTCAGAGCCGTTGCTGCCGCAACGGCGCCAGAATGAGGCGTAGTTCCGGGCCGGATGACGGAACACTCCGGCAGGCTCGGATCGATGAATGTGCACGGCTCCGGCATAATCAAGTTTGTCTGCCGGGACTCGTCACCGTTAAAGGTGGTGAGATCGGGGAATACGACTCCGCCGAAACTGACTGCGGGAGCGTTCCCGGCCTTGTCATGCCAAATCG
Source organism: Terriglobales bacterium (assembly GCA_035489695.1). Lineage (GTDB taxonomy): Bacteria > Acidobacteriota > Terriglobia > Terriglobales > Acidobacteriaceae > 40CM-3-55-5. The sequence continues at coordinate 33 of DATHJP010000855.1, read as the reverse complement.
CGAAATGCACGACCTCGGCGCCTCCGATGCCAG
>DATHJP010000854.1:0-4728 GCA_035489695.1 Terriglobales bacterium | reverse complement strand
CGGCTCCGGGGTCGGAGGATTTCCACCTCGTGATCTCACTTTGGCCTGGTACCGGTTGCTTTTCGCCGACGAAGCAATCTGGACGTCGGTGCTGAACAGCCTGCTGGTGGCTGTTGCCGCGGTGATTATCTCACTGGGGTTCGGCGTCCCCGCAGCACTAGCGCTGGATCGAGCTAATTTTCCTGGCAAAGCTCTGTTTCGCCGGCTTGTGCTGCTGCCTCTTATTCTGCCGGGAATTATTACCGGGCTCTCGCTCCTTATGTTGTTTCGAGAAGCTGATATTAAGCTCAGCCTGATTACAATCGCCGTCGGTCATGGCACAGCACTGATCTCCGTGGCCACCACTGAGGTGTTCGCGGGACTGCAGAAATTGGACCGCTCACAGGAGGAAGCCTCCCTCGACTTGGGAGCGAATTACTGGCAGACTTTCCGGCACGTAACTCTTCCCAACCTGCGCTTGTCGATCATCGGGGCCGCGCTGCTCACTTTCACTCTCTCCATGGACGAGATAGCGGTCAGCTTCTTTCTGATCGGGCGTGACAACACTTTGCCCTTGGAAATCTGGGGCCGCTTGCGACGCGGCATTACACCGGAGATTAATGCCATCTCCACCATCATTTTCGTATTTTCGCTGGTTGCAATCCTGATTTGGTACCGGCTGCGTGTGGGTTCGGAAGTCCAGCCGGAAATTGCTGCTGAGTTGCTGCAAAATACCGCTCAAGGGGATTAAGAATGAGCCCGAATCGCAGAGACTTTATCAAGTTTGTAGTCAGCGGCGCGGTTGCTGCCGGATGTCCCATTGATCTTTCACTCTTGGCTGCCGTTCAAGCCAGCGAGTCGCCAGCCGTGGACGGTGAGGATAACCGGATTTGTCATCAAGTACGCGACGGAAAGATTTTCACTCGGCCACCGGTTTCGGCACATCACGATGTGGTCATCGTAGGCGGCGGGGTAAGCGGACTGACAGCTGCCTATCTTCTACGCCAGAAAGATTTCCTGCTTTTGGAAAAAGAACCACACTGGGGCGGCAATGCTTACCTGATGGAATATCAGGGAAGTGCGTATGCCACAGGCGCGGCCTTTCTGGAAAAAAGTGAGATTGCCTACGAATTTTCTCAGCAGATTGGACTGCAACCGCTGCCCGTCAATTGTTGGGACGGGAGCATCATCAAAGGTGAGTTCATCCCCGATACATGGGGAGAAGGTTTGGACAAACTGCCTTACCCGGTTAGCGTTCGCGAGGGCTTCAAGAAATTCAGAAAGGAAATATTGGCCATCGATTTAAAGAAACGCTACGAAGAGTTGTTCGGAGTTCCACTCTCAAATTTCATGAAGGGTTATCCGATTGAAATCAAGCAATGGTGGGACGCTTATGGCCCTTCCAATTGGGGCGCAGTCAGCGAGGACACTGCTGCGGCCTTGGGAGTGACCGACCTCCAAGCCATGGCCGAAGAGAACCGTGAGGATGATCGCTATACCTGGCCCGGAGGCTTGGGCGCAATTACTAAGAAGTTGTCGGAAATTCTCCAGCCGACATTCGCCGACCGAATGCAGAATGGCGCCACCACAGTTGCGGTCGTTCCCACGAGGAACGGAGTCCAAGTAACTTATATGCAGGGTCTAGAACTGAAGACGGTTGCGGCCAAGGCGGTGATCATGGCGACACCGAAATTTATCACCAGGCGCATCGTGGAAGGCCTTCCAGAAAAACAGAGTGAGGCTATGCACATGATGCGCTACGCCCCTTATCCCGTGGTAAACCTCATCTTCGACAAACCCGTGTTCAACAAGGGCTATGACAACTGGTGCCCGGGTAACAGTTTTACCGATTTTATCGTTGCCGACTGGGTTGTCCAAAAGCAACCGGGCTACAGGCCGCAGTTCAACATTCTCACTTGCTATACCCCGATGCGTGAAGATGATCGTGGATATCTGCTCACCGAGTCGAGCGCGCGCAAGATCGCAGTCAACGTGCTCACTGATTTTCAGAAACTGTTCCCAGGATCGAATGTCGATCCACTGGAAGTACACATTTATCGACGGGGACATCCCATGTATATGTCCACGCCGGGTTTGTTCACCAAGGTGCAGCCAGTGGCGCGTCAAGCAATGGATCGTATCTTTTTCGCGAACACCGATTCCGAAGGTCCGCTTTCGACTACTCCTGGTGGCATCGCCGCCGCGCGACGCGCTGTCAAGCAAGCCGAAAACCGTTTGGCCGGAAAGCCGGCGCTGAAAGAAACTGCCGTGGTTGCGGGATCCGTCTAATTGTCACCAATCCTGTCCTCGCACGAAAGTTCATACAAACTCACTGCCGACCATAAACACATAGTAAAGTGGTAACAGTACGCGCTAAAGTCCGTCGGAAGGAAAGTCACGATTGAATTCAAGTATTCGCAATATCGCCATCATTGCCCACGTAGACCACGGTAAGACCACGCTGGTGGACGCCATGCTGCGCCAGAGTGGCACATTCCGTTCCAATGAAACCCTGGTCGAACGCGTGATGGATTCGAACGAACTGGAGCGCGAGCGCGGCATCACAATTCTGGCCAAGAATACTGCGATTCTCTATCACGATGTAAAGATCAACATCGTAGATACGCCCGGGCATAGCGACTTTGGCGGCGAAGTAGAACGTGCGCTCAAGATGGTCGATGGGGTAATGCTGCTGGTGGACGCGAGCGAGGGCCCTTTGCCGCAGACGCGCTACGTCTTGGGAAAGGCCTTAGAGGCACAGCTTCCGCCTATCCTGGTGATCAACAAGATCGATCGCTCCGATGCGCGCCCACAAGAAGTTCTGAACGAAGTTTACGATCTCTTCATTGATCTCGACGCGAAAGAAGAGCAGCTCGATTTCCCCGTTCTCTACACCAATGCCAAGTCTGGCACCGCTTCTACGGACATCAAGGGTGGCGGCGAAAATCTCAAACCGCTGTTCGACGCGATCATCAACACCATCCCGGCGCCTCAGGGCGATCTCAGTGGGCCGCTGCAAATCCTGGTGGCAAATCTAGACTACAGTGACTATCTGGGACGTCTGGCTATCGCCCGTGTGTTCAACGGAACCATGCGCACCGGTGAAGAGGTTGCCATTGCCAAGCTAGACGGATCCTTCCAGAAAACCAAAATCACCAAACTGTTTTCATTCTCCGGCCTGAAGCGAACTGACACTACGGAAACAACCCTGGGTGACATTATCGCAGTGGCTGGAGTGGAAGGCATCACCATCGGCGAGACCATTACGGATGCCGAAAATCCGGCGCCGCTTCCGCACATCACCATTGACGAACCTACGATTGCGATGCAGTTCACAGTGAACACATCTCCATTTGCCGGGCGCGAAGGCACTTACGTTACCTCCCGCAATTTGCGTGAACGCCTACAGAAGGAGCTGCTGACCAACGTTTCCCTGCGAGTAGATGAGACGGATAACACTGACTCTTTCAAAGTAATGGGCCGCGGCGAACTACAGCTTTCAATTTTGATCGAAATGATGCGCCGCGAAGGATATGAACTCATGGTCGGCAAGCCGGAGATTGTCACCAAACGCATGGATGGCAAGCTGATGGAGCCTGTCGAACGACTAACCATTGACGTGCCGGAAGAGTTCGTCGGCGTAGTTATGGAGCAACTTGGCGCTCGCAAAAGCGAGGTCGTCAACATGCATAATCATGGATACGGCCGGGTGCGTATTGAATTTCGTGTGCCCAGCCGTGGACTGATCGGCTTGCGTAGCCAATTGCTCACTGATACGCGCGGCACCATCGTGATGAATTCGCTATTCGACGGATACATGGAATGGCAGGGCGAGATTCCGCATCGTCCTACTGGCGCGCTGGTGGCCGATCGCGGCGGCATTTCAACTGCGTATGCGCTTTGGAACCTGCAGGAGCGCGGTGAATTGTTTGTCGGTCCCGGAATAGATGTCTATGAAGGCATGATTATCGGCGAAAACGCCAAAGATACTGATCTCGATGTAAACGTGGTGCGCGAGAAGAAGTTGACCAATATGCGCGCTTCCACGGCGGACGAGGCGATTCGCCTGGTGCCGTTCCGTCAATTGAATCTGGAACAAGCAATCGAGTTCATTGCCGACGATGAGTTTGTGGAAGTCACACCCAAATCCTTGCGGCTGCGAAAGCGCGCACTTCAGGCGAACAAACGCAAGAGAAGCGCTATGGCGACCGTGGAACAGAGTCAGTAGGCGCGTCTCAATTATCATGGTACTGAGTGAGTTACTCAATGTTCCGCAACACACAAAGAAGCCTTAAAGCAGAATAGCTTCCTAGAACTTAAAGACCTGCTATACTTTCCCCGCATTTGACTGTTCGCCAACTCCGGCTTGAGGGTCGGCCCGCTGTATTTCCGCCGAAGTCAGCTACACTCAGATAGCTCACTGAGAGGCAATTCGCTTGAAGAATATTTTCGTTGGGAACCTCGACTTCAATACTTCAGAAGATGAACTGCGTACGATGTTCGAGGCGTACGGGCAAGTCGACCGCGTCAGCATTATGACCGACCGCGATACTGGCCGTTCGCGCGGGTTTGGCTTCGTGGAGATGGCCAACGCGGAAGATGGAGAAAAGGCTATCGCCGCACTCAACGGCAGCCAACTGGGAGGGCGTACGCTGAACGTGAACGAAGCACGCCCCAAGGTGGAGCGGAGTGGTGGCGGCGGCAAAGACCGAGGTGGACGTGGTGGTGGCGGCGGAGGCGGCCGGGGAT
>DATHJP010000853.1:0-3227 GCA_035489695.1 Terriglobales bacterium | reverse complement strand
ACCCCGGCCCAGTGGCTGAAGTCTTCGCGAGGGGTGGAGGCAGCGGATCCCCACCCAGTCGCAACTCCCCCGGCTTTTAGGTTTCCGCCCTCGCCCAAGGGGGCGGCACCTAACGGTTCCGCCGGACGCTTACAATTCTATGCTTACAGTGGCTGGCAATCTGGACAAGGCAGCAGCAGCGTCTCTGTGCGCGATTTGAGAAACAACACCAACCGCACGTTCGTTGAACCCGACGCTGGTGAGGGAAAGTATTTCAGCCTCCCGAATTTCTACCACGACGGGGTGATTTATGTTCGAAGCAACATGCTTTGGTGGATTGGTCTGAACGGCTCGAACAACTCGCGTCTATTCCCGCCGCTTGAGCAATAGGTAAGACCAGCCGGCAACTGACAGCGAAAAAGAAACCCGCCCTGCGGTGGATTCCTTTCGTGACCATCACGCCGCCAACCGTCTCAACTTCGATTCGGCGACCGCCGTGGTAGCGAATCGCGCCCTGCCTCTTGCCCAACTCCGCAACCCAGTAATCTGTTCCGCCATCGTCTTTGATAGCGGCACGAATTCGGTCAGGGCCTCAGCGATGGCGAGATCGGTCGGCTCTTTGTCTTCACCAAAAGCCTGGTACAGCGATTCAACGAACACGGCTTCGATTTCACTACCGGTCAATCCCTCCGTTGCCTTCGACAACTGAACGATATCGAAGTCGTTCGGGTCACGTTCGTATTTGGCGATTTGAATTCTCCAGATAGCATCGCCTGCGAAAAATTTCTATACGTAGAGCGTGCCCACGATCTGTGCTTCACCCTGGGTTTGCACCTCGGCGAACTTCACGGTTTTTTTGGTGTTTTTCTCTTTGGTGAATTGGATCGTTTTCGTTTTTTCATTCATATTTTGATTGTTGGTTGATGGTTGATGAGGCTCCGCAGCACACGGTGCAGGGGACCCTCCTGGAGTGGACCTCCCATGAACAGGAGTTTTGTAAATGTCGCCAATCCGGTGTACCGGATCAGTCATGCTTTTCGCCCCGATTACGACAACTCGCGCAGGAAAACCTCGGACTGCCAACCATCCGTGAACATGATGGAGGCGATATCGCCCCCGATGTAACGAATCTCACAGATGATTCCTGTTCGAGTGCATCGGCCTTCGTTCGGGTCCTTCCAGGTCACTTCGTCGCCGGAGTGCAGATGCCTGCGCCAGTCGTCGGGTTTGATTTCTCTGCTCATGTCATAGTTCCTCCTGGGCAGAACTCCTCGTATTCGGCTTTGGTGACATGTTCTCCGATCTGCCCGGCAAGATCGTAAATGTCCTGCAGGGATACCCGCCTGGTTTCTCCTTTTGAATTTACTGCCAACGCCCAGCCGGTGACGTAGCGGCATTTCTCGGCTCCTGCCTCGTTGGCCAGGCGGTTCAGACCGTTGACCAGCCGTTCCTTGGCAAAGGCATCGTCGCGATACTGCTCGGCAGTGCGCGATAACAACTCCCTGCGGACACCCGAATTGGCAGCAGGAGTCATGGACGATCCCTTGTGGGATGAGCGCCTTCGCTGAAGGGATCGCCCAGCGGGGCGTGGAGTTCAAAGACCGGTGAGTGCCGAATCCGGCTCGCATGGGGACCTTGCACCGTAGAAGTCGGACTGTCGGGAACCGTCAGAATCATGTTGCCGGACTCAGTGGAAGAGATGAAAGCGAGATTGCTCTCATCGTAGATTTATAGCACGGAAACTGCCGCCATTTCAGTCAAGGGGCCTATGCTGAAGCCTGACAGTCGCGAATGAGATCCGGCACTGTTACGCCGGGCGTAGTACGAGCGCAGCAACTTTGGAAGTCCGGGCCTGCGCGAGCAGCGTTGTCCGTTCTGTAACTCGGTCGTTTACACTCGCCGTCATTGCCGGTGCAGTGTCTGTGAAGAGGCCCTGCCAGCCAGTTTTCTGTTTACCAGCGATGAAGCGGAAAAGGTGGACGTTCTGATTAGGGCCGAGCGCAAGCGTCACAAAGCGTGGCTGATGAGAATTGAGGACCGTCGGTGATAATATCTCGGACCTGTGTCGAACCCCTCACGTTGATTCCAAGACCGTAGCAGAAACCCGAAACCTCTGAGCCGTTTTGGTTTTCCGCACGGCGGTCGCTTGGCCTTTTTGCTGGCATGGAGGTATGCAGCCATCCCACTGTCACACATTTGGACACCGCAGGTAGGCGTTGATTCAATTGAGACGTTACATGCGTGCGTTCAAACGCTAAGCGCTTCCGATACGGTGCGGCATGATATTTGCGGTTTCTCGCACCCATGAATGGCGATGCGTTGAAATGTTCGGTGTGCGGAAATACGATGAACCAGGCGAAAGTCTTGCCGGGCACATTGCCCAGGTTGGTCCGGTTTAGATGCACCTGCGGTAACCGTGAAGATTTGATGGATAGCAAATCATCGCTTCGCGACAACGCTCGGACGATGTTTGTCATTGAGAGCTTTCAGGAACCGCCGTAAAGCCCCATTGAGGAAGGTGACGTGGTCGATCAGCCCGGACAGGCTTTGGGGCGGTGGCGACCGCGGTTGTCCGCGAAGCCTGCGATGGCTGGCACGCGGATCGCCTGACAACCGGTTACGCAGTCGGCATATACTGGGCCTTCGAGTGCATTCTTGCGGCTCATCATAAGAGAACTGCGCGGGTCGGAACCGCGCGAGAATCGAACTCCGGATTTCCTAACTACTTCACGAAACGTTTGCGGGCGTTTAATGCCGACACCGCCATCTTTGTCTTTCCACTTGAGCCAACCCTGTGTGTCCACATTGACTTTGACTTCGTACCATTCGTTGCCGATTCGTATCTCGTAAGTTTTCACTCGTGTGGTTCGCGGATAGGCTCGCTTCTCGGAAAACTCCTGGAAAAAGTAATCCTCTTCGCCTTCCCGTTCCCAACCGTCGCCGTTGTCGCAGTTGTGTATGGCCAGGACCATGATGCTGCCCTTTTCATCCAGAATGGCCCGGACGTGCATTTCCGTGCAATCCTCCCAACCGCCGTCTTTAGCGCGGAAAGAGCCGCCATTTCAGGCAGGAGGCCATGCCTGGCAAAGCAGGCAAAGGTGGGGATGGATATTTCCATGGCGGAACGTGCCGTGGAGGACTGGCGGCGGCACAAAATTCCCGCATGAAGCTTGAGCGCCGGCATCACCCTCCTGACGCAGTTTTGAGGAAGTCTGCAAACTTCCCAAATCGCTCAATCGTTATTCAAC
>DATHJP010000852.1:0-8180 GCA_035489695.1 Terriglobales bacterium | reverse complement strand
ACCCCTGGAGAGCAGTCGATCACTGAGGTAAATGGCTTGTATGCCAAACCTAGAATGCCCACGGGCCTGCCATCGTGAGTACGGGATAGAACTGTGTCCAGCAGTCGCAGGTTCACGTTCTCGTTTACCTGATCGGTGGCTCGCGCGAGTGGCGCCGCAAGGCCCAGTGACTCGGCAGTGTACTGGAAAAGACGGTTATCGCGGGGAAAACAAGGTCCCCCGAAGCCCAGGCCGAGCTTCAAGTATTCATGTCCGATGCGCCGATCCCTTCCGATGGCTTTTAGAATTGCACGAGCATCGGCATTCGGAAACTTAGCACAAACGGCGCTGAGCTGATTGGCGAAACTAATCTTCATGGTCACAGCGCAGTTAAGAGAAATCTTCGCAAGTTCGGCACTGGCCAGCGACATTCGTTCCACCGGCGCTCCGTTGGTTGTGAGCCGGGAATAGAGGTCTTTTAAACGATCTCCGGAAGATGTATCGGACTCGCCGATCAGCACCAAGTCGGGTTCCAACAGGCCTCGAATCACGTCTCCGAGTGCAATGAATTCCGGGTTGTAGCAGAGGCCAAAGTCCTGGCCACACTCTCCCCGCAGCAGTTGCTCAAGTAGTGGCTTTACAACTCTTTCGCAGGAACCCGGCGTCACCGTGGAATTAATTACAAAAAGGAAATTTTCATGACCGCGTTGTCTTACCTGCCCTGCGACCTCGTGCAGCGACTTGAGCAAGTGTTCGTTGCTAAAACTGCCGTCCGGCAAACTGGGAGTGGGTATGACGAAGAAGCAGGCCTGCGATGTGGCCAGCGCTTCACTGAAATCGCTGGTAGCGCTTAAGCGTCCGCCGCTGCTCTCGATCATTTCTTGCAGCTTGGGCTCTTCGACCGGAGCGATGCCTTTGCGCAGAGATTCGACCTTCTGACGATCGATATCAATGCCGACAACCTCAAAACCACGCGCGGCAAGGCAAGCTGCAACGCAGGTGCCAAGTTTTCCCAAACCACAAACAGTAATTCTTTGCAGCACTTCAGTCACAGAATTCTTAACCACCATGGACATTTGTGTAATTCAGGATTGTACAATGCGCGCGCAGTTACCGGCGACATCCACCAGGCGAAGAACTCGTAAAACTTACGCCGCACTGTCTTTTCCGAAACCAAAGTATCGGCGAAATTTGCGGTAGAAATTCAGAGCGCGCCAGCCGGCAGAATTCTCTATTGCGAACAGGCGTTCCTGCAAATGGACGGCCTCCTCCTGCAGTCGCTTGGTCTCTTGCTGTAAAGACTCCATTTCCCGCCTCAATCCCTGAGTTTCCTGTTCGCGAGCGTGAAAGGCTTCCCTTTCACGAGACAGAGTACCTTGCATCTGTGAAAAGGCTGGCGCCAAGGTAAATACCGGGATAGGTTCTTGAACTCTTGGGCTGACGAAAAGATAATTGCAGTCTCCTCTGCTCTGTACCTGCCTCGCCACAAGCCATCCTGAGGCGCTTTCGTATGTCCAAGCTCGATAGCCAGCTCTCTGAAGAATCCCTTCCACCTTCTCTGTGCTGGTGTTCAACCCTCGCAATCGCTCGTCGTAAAGTTCCAGGAGAATGAAATCCGCAAGGTGTCCCGTTAGAAAACGCCCGAGACCGGAGAGAAGCATTTCTTCCGAACCCTCGACATCGATCTTAAGCAGCCGTATATGCTCAACTCTGCGATTGTCTAGAAATGTATCCAGCCGAGTGCAGGGAACGTGAAGAATCTTCTTAAAATTTGGTATGGATCCGAGGGAACTCAGGCCAGTCTGATCGTCGCTCGAGACATAAAAGGGCAATGACCCTTCATGGTCGGTCAATGCAGTATGAATGACCTCCGCCCAATTCAATCCGTTGAGTGACAGATTGCGGTTTGCCGCTTCGCATGCTTCCGGGTTGGCGTCAAATGCATATACGTGACCCTTCTTTCCGACCAGGCGGGCGAGTAGGCAGGTGTAATAGCCGACGTGGGAACCGGCATCGATGCAAGTATCGTCCGGATGTACAAGTCTGCTTATCAGATCGCTCTCGGGTGCCTCAAATACGCCATCTCTCATAAACAAGCGGCTGAAGTAATCGCCTGGATCGAGCAACAAATCGAATCCAAGCGGTGTCTTGACGCGCTGCAACTTGGACGCGGACTGATTTTCCGTATCGGACTTCACCTCAGATTGGCCGCTCACAAGCAAGAGAACCGGATTCTCAGGGCAAAGTTTTGAACGATAGGCGAATTATCTGTTTTTATGGACAAGATCTACCGCCCGCCTGTTTTTTAAGAAGATTGCGAATTTTCACTGTCGGGAAGTTGGGCGACTATTAACAAATGCCAACCTAATTTCTGCTCCAGCCAGCGAAACCACGCCTCTGGCAGGACCCGGAAGTACCAATTTCTAATGTACCGATACTGCACGTAGTCAGGAATCCTATAGGGAAAGATGTGGTCTTTCCGCATACTCACGATCTTGAACCCACGAAGCAGTTCTCGCGCCTCCTGAAAAGAGTAAACATAACTAACCGGCGAGCCAATCTGAGCCTCGGAATACTTCGCCGGCAGGGAGCGCCAATTCCAAGGCTCGAACCAAATATAACGCAGGTAGATCCATAACATTTTCCATGAGAAACGGGCATACAGCATCAGGCGCAATTCGCCTCGTGGCTTGAGTCGTTTGGCGATCGCCTCAATCACTTTGTCGGGATGCGGAGTGTGATGGATAACCCCGAACGAATAGATGAGATCGAATTTCTGATGCGGAGGCAGGAGTTGGTCTAATTCCTCCGCGTTTCCATTGATGAAGTTGGCTTTGAGACCATAGAGCTCAAGCCTTTTCCGGGCAATGGACAGACTTTCGGTAGAGAGCTCTACGATGGTGAGATTGGCGCCCGTTCGGACAAAATTGCATGAGTCTGTGCCAATACCGCATCCGATCTCCAGCACTTCTTTGCCGCGCCAATGTTCGAAATCTGCAAAGCCGGGGATGTGCGGCTCGATGAAATACTTGCGCTGCTCTACTTCATCAAAATATTCCCGGGTTCCGACACTTCGCGGAGAATGCCGTATATTGCACGGCCGGCGATCCCAGTATTTTTTAACATCCTGAACGGTGGGCGCCACTTATGACTCCAGCCGCATAATGACCAAGCGGTGATGTACGTAAAGCGTGCGGAGATTTAGAGTTTGCAGCAAGCGGCCGCGCGTGCGCATAAAATGACTGAAATAAAGGTATCCCATCAGGCTTTCATGGCCGGTAAATTGGCGGAAGGCTCTGCGCTTCAGCAACCGCAGGCCCCAGGCGACTTTCAAGAGAATGTTCGGGGTTGCGTCGACCTGCAATCGGACTTTTACCTTTTGATACCATTCGTGCCATTTTGAGAGCCAAGTCCTGTCATCGTCGCGATCGGTGCAGAGTTTCGCAAATGTTTCCTGAAATGCAAAAAAATGCGCTGCATAATTGTTGCACCCCATTAACACGATATGCATCTCTGGCCGCGTTTTAATACAGCCCAAATACTTTTCCCAGATAGCTAAGAGCTGGCTGCGTAGCTGCTGCTCATCGGAATTATCGGCAAAGCGGCTTAGCTCTTCGTCCATTTCGGACTGCCTGATACGGCCTTTGTCGACTTGACCTTGCAGCTGCTCTTGAAATACCCGAAGACGCTCATTCCACTCGTCCGAGCGCTCGTAGTAACAATCCACCAGCAGCACATCCGTTGTAATCTTTTCGGCTGGCATCGCACTGCCACAAAGATCTGCCACCTGCGTAGCCGCCGGGGAAGTCTCATTCCAATGGCCGACAAGATGATCCAAAGTTTCACGATTCGTGCCTAAGTAGCAAACGACCGACTCCGCCGGCAGCACCTGCAGCAACTCGCGGACATAGAGCGAGATGACTTGCGGTTCGTAGTGGCAAAGTTTGTACAGGGGTTGCAGCCGCCAATCCACGTCGCGACTTAATGGCAGGTCGCCATTCACCGATACACTCATATTAGAAAAGAATCGTCGACCGTTCTTAGCGTATTGCGCCAGTGAGAACATTGGCAAACTCACTTGCTGCAGCCCCCAACTCGGATCATTGGCTTCGACTTCGGTCTGTAGGCGCACTTTCCCGTGGTAGTCGTTGTGAACGATGCTGCCGACGTTGTTTGCCCACTCCCCACTCAAATAGTGGTCCTGGTGGAGGACCCAGAGATGGCCGAGAAGGTGATCGGTGCGCTCTCCGTTCAGCAGCCACATTCGTTTCGCAAGGTTAGAATCGGAATGAAGATAGCGATTCATTGACTCGTCAAAGCCGCGCAGACGAAAGAAGTAGTCGCGAGGCGCCAGTTGAAAATCTCCGGGGGCGTCAAACAGGAGGAATTTTTGAAAACGATGGTCGGGAACAGTTTCCGCGATCGCAACTTTATGGTGTACCAGCCAATCTCGCAGCAAGTGAAGGTTATTCTGCGGCTCGCCGCGAGGCAATGCCGACCAGACGCTCTCCGGAATATCGAAACGCGGCATCTCGTAGAAGCTATCCGGTTGGGTTTGCAGCAGGGCTGCTACCGTAGGCCACTTCGAGGCTAACACCAACAGCACATCGGGGTTTGTCGAAAGAATCCAGTGATTCTGTGGGTTCGAACGGACTATCGCGGCATTGCGAGCCACATTCTCGAGAATTTTTAACGGCGAATTTCCTTTAATTCGCTCGTGAATCTCTGGCGATATCCGAATAACCCTCAGCAGGCTAAGCGCCTTTTCCGTAAGCGTGTCCCAGATGAATTCAGGCAACGTCGGCAAATGCGTGGGGGTGTTGTAGTCCACGAACAGGATCTCGTCCTGATCGCCAAGCGTTTCCGCCAGACAATTAAAGCCAAAGGCGGTCCGCTTGTAGAGGTTAAAACCGTAGTTATCGTTTCTACCGTAGGTAACGACCGAAAGCACCTGGGAACTTTACCTCAATCACGAAATTGACTTCTCGAACTTTAAGACGAACTCCATCGTAACGATCAACCGGCAGGTCTGCAAACCGTGGCCTCACTTGTTTGGTTTTCCGAACAAGTTGCTGTTCGGTAGCCAGTCCAAAACAAATACTCAAGGTGGTACCAGCAAGCCCTTCCTAATACCGGAAGCAGCAGCGGGGCAAAAGGTAATTGCCTTTCGAAGGTGAAGGCCAGCGGGGTGGCGCCCCTGCCCAAAGCACACCGCAAAATCCGCCGCCAGGTGGATGGCAACAACGTTTCTTGCAGCTCTGGATGCTTGCTCAATAACTGGTATAAAGCCCTGCCAGCATCAAATCGCTTCTTCCCGAATAATTTTAGCGACAGTAGAGGCTCGTGCAGCACGACGGCATCCGAATTGAACATTAGCTTGCATCCTGATCTCGTCAAACGGTAGCCCAGGTCGGTGTCTTCGAAAGCTGCCCCTGCAAATCGCTCGTCGAAGCCACCCGCTTCGAGCAACGCGTCGCGGGGGATCGATACGTTGCAGGTATACAGATGTTGAAACGGCACGTTGGACGAGTCGGGAAAGCGGAAGGAGTGAAGCAATTCCTTATCATTTATGACCCAGAGAAAAGCAGACTCATTTTCGTTCCACCCATTACGCACGCGTCCCAAGACAGCAGAACCGGGACGCGAATGATGACTCTTGAGGTGTTGGCGGACCAGATCGGGCTCCGCAATAACGTCATCATCGAGGAAAAGGACGATCTTGCCCCGGCAAATCGCGATACCAGAGTTTCTCGCCGCTGCAGCTCCAGGTTTTTCCTGCTTCGAGCATTGCCAGTTAGGAAACCGTCCGCCAAACCGGCGCAGCAACTCGGGAGTTTCGTCGCTACTATCGTTATCTATCACCACGACTTCAAAATCCTGGACCGGAACGCTTTGCGCAACCAGGCTTTGCAGCGTCCGCTCCAGTTTTGTCGCGCGATTCCGTGTCGGAATGACGATGCTCAACTGCAAATCTCACTCTCTTCCTTGCCTGGCTCGTCTCGCATCTATTGTAGAATCTGCAGAGCATCTTGAGGAAGACCAGTGACAGTCATAACCGCTTCCAGGACAACAGGATGACCAGCTCTGGCCAAAGGAACGCAGCTTCCTGAGGGGAATCTCTGCGGAAACAGATAGCAAGGACAGTCATGTTTCGGAGCGCTCAGGCCCCTCCAATCTTCTCCCGCTACCGATTTATGGCGGCGGTTATGCTCGCCACTTATTTCCTTCTGCCATCGGTGGTTACCGCGCAGTTGCTTTGCCCTCCAGCGCCGCCTCCTGGCAAGAATGGCGAAGAAGTCAACATTTGCGCCGTGAGGCAGGAAAAAGACGGTCAAATTTTTAAGTTGCACGTTCGCAGCAGGATTTCCTATCGCGACTTCATTCTCTGGGCCGATGAAGCCACTTATGATTCAAATACCGGCGATGCCGACGTCGAAGGCCACATTGTTCTCGACGGCGGTCCAAATGACGAGCACATTGAAGCAAGTAAGGCCCAATACAATATTCGCAATGAGACAGGACGTTTCTATAACGTGGTCGGCACCATCGGCATGCAGAAACCGCTGCTGCACCATTTGATCCTCACGTCTACCAGTCCGTTCGCCTTCACAGGTAAGTTAGTGGAAAGGACAGCTCCAGATCACTTCATCGTGCACGATGGCACCATCACGAGTTGTGAACTGCCGCACCCTAAATGGCAATTCAATGCTCATCGTGTAGTCATGGAACTTGGACGCAATGCTGTCATTTACCGCAGCAGCTTTCGTATTCGCGGCTTCCCGGTGCTTTTCTTGCCTATCGCTACGCATCCGCTGCAGCGCCAGCCTCGCCAGTCGGGGTTCCTCATCCCTAATTTGGGCCGCTCTTCCACAAAGGGTACCATCTTCGGAGATTCTTTCTACTGGGCGATCAACCGCAGTATGGACGCCACTGTCGGGGCTCAGTACTTTTCCCAGCGTGGATGGGCTCAACACGGCGAGTTCCGAGCTCGACCGACCGATAAGTCGTATTTTGACCTGGCCTTTTTCGGTGTTGCCGATCGAGGGATTGGAACACCCAAGGTGAGCCAGGGTGGTCAGGAAGTTCGTCTCAACGGACAAGCCAGGTTCGGAGATAACATCCGCGGAGTCGCGAATATTGACTATTTGAGTTCCTTCATCTTCCGGCTCGCCTTCAATGAAGTATTCACCCAAACCGTGTCTTCGGAAGTTATTTCCAATATGTTTTTATCCAAAACATCTCCGAACTTTTTTTATAACGCTGCGGTTCGGCGTTATGAGAACTTCGAGAGTACCAACAACGCAGATCGGATCGTCATCTGGCATGCACCCACCTTCGAATACTCCAGTCTGGACCACCCGGTGGGCCAATCCCCACTTTTTTTATCCTTTGACATCGCTGCCGAGGGTTTGTCGCGCAGTGAGCCATCGTTTCGTACCGCTCCCCTGGTCGGACGGTTCGATTTGGCGCCCGCAATCTCTTTGCCTTTGCTCTTTCACGGATGGTCACTCCGTCCTGAGGTTGGAGTTCGCAACACGTTTTACACTCAGCGACTCTTACCCGCTAGTGGTAGTGTCGGCGTGGCTTCCAATGATCCTACCAACCGCCGCTCGATTGACGCCTCAATCGAGCTTCGTCCGCCATCCCTCGAGCGAGTCTTCGATCATGGTCTTTTTGGCCATAAACTTAAGCATGTGGTCGAGCCGCAGGTGGTATATCGTCGAGTTGCCGGTGTCGACAACTTCCCGAATATCCTGCGCTTCGACGAGCGCGATATCCTCAGCGACACCAATGAAGTCGAGTATAGGATCGTTAATCGCCTCTATTCCAAGGAGAGTTCCACCAGTACAGAGAATTGCGAAACACCCAGAGAGATATTTTCGCCGGACGTATTTACTTCGTCCTCGACGGGCTCACCCGCACCGGACTCCTCCATAGACCAGCAGAAGACCGAAGCGGCTCAGACCACTCCTTGCCCTGCTGGGCCCACCGCTCACGAACTGGTGAGTTGGGAACTGGGGCAGAAGTATTTTCTCGATACCACCTTTGGCGGAGCACTGGTGGATGGACGCCGCAACGTGTTCACTACAACCGCCGACCTCACTGGCATTGCCTTCCTCACCAGTCCGCGGCATCTCTCGCCTTTGATCTCGCGGCTCCGGATAGCTCCGAAGGCACACATGGATGCCGACTGGGAGCTG
>DATHJP010000851.1:0-4031 GCA_035489695.1 Terriglobales bacterium | reverse complement strand
GATAGCATGGACAAAATGGGGATCTCGCCCGACGCAATCGCCCGAGCCATGGTGTTCGCGATTGAGCAGCCCGCCGATGTTGACGTAGGCGAGATTATTGTCCGTCCCACGGCGCAGAGTTAATCCGAGCCGGACTGGAATTTCGTGGCGGATTTGAGCGCCAGCCACTCCCGCCGGTAGCGAATCTTTTTCCAAGCCGTGCGCATCGCTCCAGTGTAAGCACGCTTCGCGCAGGCCGCGAGCAGCGGCACGCACGCCACATTGTGTCATCCTCCGATGGGCGCGCTAATCTTACCTGAGGCGTGAGCCGGACCGCGTTTGCGTTTCGTATTCGCTCGCGCGGAAGTCTTCGCGGCTTTCTTCCGTTCGGTCGCCCATTGCTTCGCGACAGCCACGAAGTTCTGCAGTGCCACGGAAGGAGGTTGTTTCAACCAAAGCAACCTTAGACGGAAAGGCGGCACCGGCGCGCGTAGGCGCCGCACCTTGTAGGCGGGGTCGGTCGCGCTAACGACGACCTCGGGCAGAATAGCCACGCCGTAGCCCGCGCCGACCATGCCGAGGCGGTTCTCGACTCCTATGACCTCCTGAGTTGCGGCTGGAGTGAAACCTGTTGCAGTCGAGAGTTGATTCAACCGCTCGATGTAACCGGGAGCTTCGGCCAACGACGGGATGAGTAACGTATCTGCCGCTAGGGCGGCGATGTGCAGTTCGCCGGATTCTGTTGCTAACTGGTGACGCGACGGCAATACAGCCACCATTCGACAGGAGAATATGGGCAGAGACTTAAAACGGTTGTCGAACGGAGCGCCCAAATCAGGAAAAAAGGCTAAATGGATGCGCTTCTCGCGCAATGCCGCTAACTGTTCGGGTCGTGTCATCTCAACTAACGAGACCTCGATTCGCGGGAATTTCTTGTGGAATGCTTGCAGTAACGGCGGCAATACGGCCGTGGAGAGCCTTGGAATGTTCGCAATCTTTAACTGCCCGCTAAGCCTGTTGGTCGATTCGCGCGCGTGATGGATTGCGGTTTGCGCCTGGGCCAGCGTTTGCTTCGCGTCCGCTAAAAAAGTGTGACCTGCGTCCGTAAGAGAAATACGGCTGTTGCGATCGCGGTTGAGTAACCGGACTCCGAGTTCAGATTCGAGTGCTTGGATCTGACGACTAAGCGGCGGCTGACTCAGGCGCAGTCGTTCAGCCGCGCGCCGGAATGACAGTTCCTCCGCCACCGCGACAAACGACCGCAGCTGACGCAAGTCCATCATTACGCTTTGATACCGAAAGCGAAAGCAAAACGCAACCAACAACGCAATAGAAGCACCGTGTTCCAAGTCAGATTGTTGGGCATGAAAATATTGGTTATAGGCGGCACCGGCAACGTCGGCAGCGAGGTCCTCAAGCAGCTCGTCGAGGGTCGCAACGTTGAGCTTCGCGCTTTGGTTCGGAAAGAAGGCGCTTCGCTCCCGAAGGGTGTCGAGCCTTTTGTCGGCGACCTTCTTGATCCCGTTTCGGTGGAGAAGGCTCTTACCGGAGTCGATAAACTCTATCTTCTGAACGCCGTCACTCCCGACGAGCTAACGCAAGGGCTGATCGCATATGGCCTCGCGAGGAAGCTGAACATCAAGCACATCGTCTATCACTCGGTCTTCAAAGTGGAGGCATTCAAGAATGTTCCTCACTTCGCTTCCAAGCTTGCGATCGAGAGCGCTCTAAGGCAGTTTGACGTTCCGTTCACCGTTATCCGACCGAATTACTTCTTCCAGAACGACGCTACACTGAAACCGGTGTTGCTGGGCGCGGGCATCTATCCGGTGCCGCTCGGCAATCCGGGCATCTCCGCTGTGGACGTGCGCGACATAGCGGAAGCGGCCGCGATCGCGCTCACGAACGCTGGACATGAGGGTAAGACTTACAACCTAAACGGCCCCGAAGTCCTGAGCGGCGCGAAGATGGCGGAGGTCTGGAGCGCCGCGCTCGGGAAGAAAATTCAATACACCGGCGAGGACATGGATGCGTTCGAAGAGCAAATGCGGCAGAAGGCGCCGTCGTGGTCTGCATTCGATATACGCATGATGTTCCAAGGGTATCTCGAACGCGGTTTCATCGCGGGCGACGGAGATCTGGAGACCCTGACAGCCCTCCTCGGACATGCTCCACGCCGGTATCAGGACTTTGCGAAGGAGACCGTCGATGAATGGCAGAGAACAAAATAGAGCCCCCTCAACCCGAACAAAAAACCGAAGAAAACCCGTTAGAAAAATATGACTTATAACCAATTCAAGCAGGAGGCCACAGCTCTCGTGCTGATCGACTACCAAGTCGGGACGTTGCAACTCATCAAGACTCTCTCGTCCGACCAGTCGCTCCGCAACGCGGTCATGCTCGCCAAAGCAGCGAAGGCTTAGGGATGCCAGTCGTCCTGACGACCACCAATACAATTATCGCTGAACTCGTTCAGGACTGGAGCACACCCGAGGGAATGGAGCTTGTAAAGCTACTGGTTGCCACCGCGCCGATGATGCAGCCGGTCGAATAGCTTTTACACTGCAAGCACGGTCCAAATAGCCATGAACGCGACAATACTAACCGCGCCCATCGACGGCTTTACTAGCGATACGGCCAGCCTCGGCGGGGTTCGTCTCCATTACCTCCTGGGTGGCAACCCAAGTGGCCCGCCGGTGCTGCTCTGGCATGGCTTTCTCAGCACCAGTCAAGAGTGGCGCAAGGTGATGCCCGCGTTGGCCGAAGCCGGTTACGCCGTTCTCGTCCCTGACATGCGCGGGTATGGCGACTCTGACAAGCCGGAGGGCACGACCGGCTACGACGCCCGCGCGTTGGCTGAGGAGTTCCGCACGCTCGTGCATAAGCTCGGTTTCGGAGGGGGTAAACCGATAATACTAGCCGCGCACGACATGGGCGCACCACCCGCACTTCTCTGGGCGGCAGATCACCCGGAAGAAATCGCAGGCCTGCTTTACATCGAAGCACCGGTGATGCTCTCCGGCGTCCTATCGAAGATCATCGCCTACACTCCCGAAGCGATGAAAGAGGGCTCCATGTGGTGGTGGATTTTGCCCCTGGCTCCCGAAGTACCGGAGCGGTTGTTGGTCGGAAAGGAACGCGAGTTTCTAACTTGGTTTTACGATCTGCACATGGCGAAGCGCGAGGCCATTACGGAGGAAGATCTTAATGAAACGCTGCGGACGTTCTCTGGGCGAGAAGGCGTGCTGGGCTCCATGGGAGTTTATCGGGCGGCCTTTACCAGTATCGAGCAAACGGAGCCCCTGGCTCGCCTTCTCGTCGGACACAAGGTGGCGGTACCCGTGGTGGCTCTCGGCGGCGACAAGAGTCTAGGCGCCAACGTGGAGAAAATGCTCAAGCTGGTAGCCAAGAACGTTGAGGGCGAGGTCGTCTCTAATTGCGGTCATTTCCTGCCGGAAGAATATCCCGCGGTCGTCGTTCGGCACATCTTAGCCATGGCATCGAAACGAACATCTACATCAAAGGACTCATAATATGAGGCTTTGTCGAACCCTCCTTTGTCTAGGTATCATTATTGGACTTCCCAGTGTCTGGGAGACGCTAGCTTTTTCGTGGAACCCTGATTTTCAGGCGCCCCGCCTGCCACTAGGGCCGACTCACACGAACTACCATGCCTTCAGGGAATTTACGCTCACCATCGGTGTTGAACTGGTGATACTGTACATCGTCTTCCAGCCTCTTGGACACCGGATTAGGCCCCTCTGGAATGTGATGCTTATAGCAGCTCTCGGTTATTACGTAGGATGGTGGCTGCCCGGGCCGATTTTCGGATATCACGCCCCTAACGAGTTTTCTCAAATAGACCATTTCACCGCGACCGTGATCACTCTCGTCGGCGTTTTTTGCGCGCGCCAGCAATTTCCGAAAACCCCAACTCCATAATTCCGCTTTTATATGAAGCTAAAATCAATCGTTTATTGGACTACAACCGTACTCACGGCCGCCAGCATGGCGACATCGGCTGGTCTCTACTTCTCCCACAACAAACAGAT
>DATHJP010000850.1:0-2054 GCA_035489695.1 Terriglobales bacterium | reverse complement strand
GCTGAGTTGCGCAGTTTGAAGCGCGGCGTGCCTCTCTAGCCCGCTGGCTATTTCTTCCCTTCGAACAGAGGTAGAAATTGGCTGTAGCCTTCTTCTTTCAATTTCTCGACCGGAATGAAACGAAGCGCGGCGGAATTGACGCAGTATCGAAGTCCTTTTGGACCAGGCCCATCGTCAAAGACATGGCCGAGATGAGCATCGCTTTTCGCGCCGCGGACTTCGGTCCGATCCATTCCAACGGTGCGATCGGATTTCTCGACGACTTTTTCTTTGGCGATCGGTTTGGTGAAACTGGGCCAGCCGCTTCCGCTATCGAATTTGTCGAGCGAAGTGAAGAGTGGTTCGCCGGTGACCACATCAACGTAAATCCCTGGCGTGTGATTGTTCCAATAGGCGTTGTTGAACGGGGGCTCGGTGCCACATTTCTGTGTCACGTAGTATTGCTCGGGCGTCAGCTTCTGCTTTAACTCTTTGTCGCTAGGCTTTGTTGTCGCTGCTGATGCAACGCTGGATGATGGATCAGTAGTTGTTTGCACTTTTTTCTCCTCCTGTTTTTGTGCGCCGGCACGGTTTAAAAACATCTGCGCGCCGATCAACCCCATCAGAACCATAACGCAAATGACGACCAGAAAACGCGAGCGTGGCGCCGGTCGTTTAGGTAAGTTGATCATGGCGAACGAACGTTAGACAGCTCGATCAGCTCGTCTGTTCACGTCCCGCCTCGGGCACGCGAATGTAAGGACGGAACACGATTAATCCGATCGGTGCAATTGACGCGGCCAAGGCGAAAATCAGCCACATCGTCCCCGAATGTCGCGGACCGTGCTCCGGACAAAAGGCGGCGAGTAACCAACCGCCCGTGCCCACGAGAAGCTTGCCAACTAGAAATGGAAGGTAGGCCAGCGAACCATATGACGCTTCCTGCCCGGGCGGCGCAATTGCCGCCGCGTACTCGTAAACCCGCGGCGAATAGAACGCCTCCCCAATGGAGAACACCGTCAGGTAAAGCGCAGTCATAATGTAGTAAGGGTGAATGTTCCCTCTTACGCCAAGATAGGCGTGGCCAAGCCACTGGCCGATACCAGTATTCACTGCAGGCAGGAACCATTCCGTCGGCAGCGCCATAATGAATACTCCAGCCGCGCAGATTGCACCGCCGAAGATCACCATCCGATAAGCCGCGAGCCGTTGGGTCAACGCGCCAACTACCGGGACGAGCAGAATGATGACGATCGAATTGATCGCCGACAGTTTCCCGACTGGCGCGTGAAATCCGAGCTCGCGGTCGCCCCACTTCGGGAAGACGTAGTCCATCTGGAGGAAAATCGCTTTCAGAAAACCAACCAAGAGGAAGAAGACGAGTAGGCGATAGAAGCCTGACTGGCCGATTAGTCGACGGAAAAGTTCGGCTGTCTCGGCCGCACTTTGACGCACAGTCCCGCCAATTCGGCTCCAGAAATTCGCCGAGCTTCGACTAACAACTTCGTCGTCACCGTTCCTGTCAGCGCTACGCCGAAGGAAATAAATTGCTGGGAAAAGCAGAATCTCGAAGACGAGGCTGACGATAAACAGTTGCTGGTGGGTGGTTGGCTCAAAGCCCCCAATGTTGATGTGAAAATCCAATTCGCGGACGTAATCGAAAATCCATCCGGCGGCGAGGTAGCCGACGTTCATGATCATGTAGATGATAGAAAACGACATAGAACGTTGCGCTATGGTTGAGTAACGTCGTGTCGCTGCCAGCAACACCGGCGTCCCGAGCGCCTCACCGACGGCCAGCGGCAGGACGCCGCACACCAGCGCAAGCGCTGGATTCGTTGTCACCACCATCACGGTGCGGGCCACCGTGCAAATCGCCACCCCAAGGAAGAAGGTACGACGCAACCCGATCGCGTCAGTCAGTGAGCCGGCAAGCAGGGTGAACACCGTCATGGCCGGTGCCCAGACCCAACCGACCAGTGCTCCCGCGGCCTGGTCGCTGAAGCCAAGGTCCTTCGATAGCCAAAGCACCATCGTCTTGTTCGTGACCGAATAGGCTGTGTAGATCAGGAATT
>DATHJP010000849.1:0-2542 GCA_035489695.1 Terriglobales bacterium | reverse complement strand
ACTGGTTGAGTCAGATGGGACCGTTCTCCTGTAGCATGCGATACACCAGCGAAACGGGCAGTCCCACCACGTTGAAGTAATCTCCTTCGATTCGTGAAATCCAACGTGAGGCTATGCCTTGGATGGCATAAGCTCCGGCTTTGTCCAGAGGTTCGCCAGTCGCGACGTAGGATTGAATGTCTTCGTCGCTCAGCTCGGACATCGTCACGAGTGTGGTTTCTGAGCGCGTATCCCTAAGAGAGCTTCTTCCCTTGCGATCCGGACCTATAAGACACACACCGGTTATGACTTGATGAGTGCGGCCAGACAATAAGCGCAGGATGCGAGCCGCATCTACAACATCACGCGGCTTGCCGAGAATTTGGCCGCCCACGATAACAATTGTGTCAGCACCAAGCACGAAGTCCTGGGGACGCTGACGAAAGACATCCAGAGCTTTTTCCCGGGCGAGGCGTTCGGCACAGGCTTGAGGAGCTTCTCCCTCCCGCGGCAGCTCGGGAATTTCGCTGGGCTGAACGATGAATGGAATGCCCGCGTTTTTCAGAAGTTCCCGACGGCGCGGCGATGCCGAGGCAAGCACGAGGGCCATGAAAGCCTGATTCTATCGGAAACAGGCTGCTCGTTCCCCGCCTGTTAAAATCAAAAGATTGTCCCCAGCAGCCATGGACGCCGCCTATCTTCGCAACTTCGCGATCATCGCGCATATTGATCACGGCAAGTCGACCCTGGCTGATCGCCTGCTGGAGTTGACTGGCTCACTCACGGCGCGCGAGATGCAGGCCCAGGTGCTCGATTCCATGGACTTGGAGCGAGAGCGCGGCATCACCATCAAGGCTCACGCGGTGCGCATGATGTACACGGCGAAGGACGGCCAAACCTATCAGCTCAACCTGATTGATACGCCGGGGCACGTGGACTTTTCTTATGAAGTTTCGCGCTCCCTGGCATCCTGTGAAGGCGCGCTGTTGGTGGTGGATGCTTCGCAGGGAGTCGAAGCTCAAACCCTGGCGAATTCTTATCTGGCGATTAACAATGGGCTCGAGATTATTCCGGTCATCAACAAGATTGATTTGCCCAGCGCCGACGTGGCGCGCACCAAAGAAATGATCGAAGGCGCAGTGGGCCTGGACGCATCCGATGCCATCCTCATCAGCGCCAAGACCGGTCAAGGTGTGCCGGATGTGCTGGAAGCGATCGTAAACCGCGTTCCGCCGCCCAAGGGCGATCCGGAGAATCGTCTGCAGGCGCTCATTTTCGATTCGTGGTTCGATCCCTACCGTGGAGTCATCGTGTTGACTCGCGTTTTTCAAGGCACGCTGCGGAGTGGTCAGAAGATTCGTCTGATGTCGAATGGGCTAACCTTCGAAGTAGAGACCGTTGGTGTGCTGACTCCCAAGCCAGTGGAAATCAATGAACTCCGCGCCGGCGAGGTTGGTTTCTTCATGGCCAATATGAAAAACGTTGGGGACACAAAAATAGGCGACACGATCACGGATGACTCCAATCCAGCGATCGAGGCGCTCCCCGGCTTCGAAGAGATCAAGCCCATGGTTTTCGCCGGGCTTTATACCGTCGACGCACACGAACACACTCAATTGCGCGAAGCCCTGGAAAAACTTCGGCTGAACGATGCCTCTTTTTTCTTCGAACCGGAGAGTTCGGCGGCGCTGGGCTTTGGTTTTCGTTGCGGATTCCTGGGCCTGCTGCACATGGACATCATTCAGCAGCGCCTGGAGCGGGAATTCAATCTGAACCTGATCACTACGGCGCCTGGAGTGCGTTACCGGATTACCAAGACCGATGGGGAGATCATCGAAGTTGACAATCCGTCACGCTGGCCTAACCAAAGCGAAATTGCCAAGACCGAAGAGCCGGTCATTCTGGCTACCATTCTCAGCAATGAAGAGTACGTGGGCGCAATCCTGAAACTGGTGGAAGATAAACGCGGCAAGCAGAAAACTTTTGAATACGTCAGCTCTTCGCGGGTGATGTTGCACTATGAGTTGCCGCTGAATGAGATCGTTCTCGATTTCTATGATCGGCTGAAATCGGTCTCGCGAGGTTACGCTTCGCTCGATTATCACTTTGCCGGATATTGGGAGTCGCCGATGGTCAAGCTCGACATTCTGGTGGCGGGCGATCCGGTGGACGCGCTCTCCACCATCGTCCATCGTGATTTCGCCTACGAGCGCGGCCGGGCGTTGGCGGCGAAGATGAAGGAACTTATTCCCCGTCAGATGTTTGAGGTCGCTATTCAGGCATCCATCGGAGCGAAAGTCATTGCTCGTGAAACCGTTCCCGCGATGCGGAAGAATGTGTTAGCGAAGTGCTACGGGGGTGACATCAGCCGCAAGCGCAAGCTGCTGGAAAAACAGAAGGAAGGTAAGAAACGCATGAAGCGCATCGGGCGCGTGGACATCCCGCAAGAGGCGTTTCTTGCCGTGTTAAAGGTCGGAGAAGGCAGCGATTAGGTCGCGGCACCGTCGCGAATTTCACCGTACTGTGTGCAAATCTCAAAGGTTGCCCTAAAATTTGTTTCTTT
>DATHJP010000848.1:0-3202 GCA_035489695.1 Terriglobales bacterium | reverse complement strand
TACCTCGTCGTTGCCCATGATGCCTTCGTCGCAACCCAGCGGATTACTGACCTTGTTTGCCGGACCGAATTCGATTCCGGCAGTCGCCTGGCCGCCTGGCAGCGGCGAACGATACATGACCAGAATATTCTGACCGAAGTTCGTCGGTGAGCCGCACATTGCGGGTGCCTGTGCGAATTCGTCATTTACCAGGTAAATGCTGCCGCCGTTGGTCGGGTCGCCGTCGAACGCGTACCATTGGCGGTCAACGACTCCATCCGGGACGCCGGTGTTACTGCAAATGAAGCTCGCACCGTTGTCGTCCGAGCGGGAGGTACTGAAGTTTGCGAGCGTCAGGTCAGCAAAGTAGAGATGTCCCGCCACGTCCACGCCAGTTTCGGTATCACCGCCGCCGAAGCAGGTAGTGGCCTTCCCTTCAAGCGGTATGGCGTCGACGACCCATTTAAAGGTCTTACCGCCATCGAGGGAGTGCCAAATCCAGCTGGTATCGGAGGAAAGCGAACCGGGTACGCTGGTGTAGAGACGGTTCGTATTTGAAGGATCGATCCGCAGGCCCTGCTCGAAGCCAACCCCGCCAATCCCGCTGATGACGGGATGGCCGAAGGTGACCGGGGCGGGCCGAGGTGGTTTCGGCGCGGCAAAACTCGCCGCGGCGAGCAAAAGGCCAACGCAATAAAGACTGAAAGCCGCGATGGCGCGTGGATTAAAGAGACCTGACTGTGAAGTGGATTTTTTTTTCATGGAGACTTTCCTTTGTAAGACTGTAGTGGAGTGGAAGTTGTCGCTGACAATTTCGAAAACTTCGGTCCGACTGGATGCCTTTTTCCGATCACTCAAAATCAATTGCCCGAATTTTCGGTCAAACACAGTTTCTTTCGCAACGTCACAAACGCATTCACCAGTGAACTCCATAAGTTCGTTTAGGCCTGTCTAACCACGAATGGACACTAATGAACACGAATAGTTGTAGCCACGCCGCTGTGCGGCGTCTTTGCCCTTGCCGTCATCGCGAGCCGCGCTGGCGCATCACTCTCCATTTGATGTTGATAGTCCTCGCGAATGGAGCCGCAGGGACGCGAGCGACATAGATGGGCAAACCGACAGGTCGAAATGAGCGGGAGCGAATGAGTCAATCGGCTCGGAGGTGAGTGTTGAGTGTTGAACGTTGAACATCAGCAGAGCCTGTGAAGTTTCACCCAGCGGGCGGGTCCGTGCCCAAAAAAGGTTTTCGCTCCATTTTAATAAAGGAAGGGCACGAGGCGTTTGGTGCGTTTCATGTATTCGGCGTAGCGCGGGCCCAGCGCGCGAGAAAGCGCATCCTCCTCCACATTCATCCGGTGAATGAAAGCCGCGCTAATCGGCAGGAGAATAACAAGCAGGGCGACCCAGTTGCGCAGTGACAAGGCGAGACCCACGAACGCCAGCAACACCCCAGTGTAGGAAGGATGACGCACCATACGGAAGGGGCCTCTCTCGACCAGTTCGTGGTCTCTTTCAATTGTCACATCCACAGTGAAAAAACGGCCGAGAGCGATGATGGCCCACCAGCGCAAGATTAATCCCGCGACAAATAGCACCACGCCCGCGCTCGCAAACATCCGTCCATGCGGCAGCGCGGCAGCCCGGAAATTTTGCGCGACGAAAACGCCCGCCATGATGCTAACCGCAATCACCAGCCAGATCATTCCAGCGTACTTCCATCTTGCTTCGTGCCGGTTTTGCTGCGTGACCGCCGCGTTAAAGTGAGAAGGATCTCCGAAACGAGATAAATCAATCCGAGTTCCCACGCGAGTGACATAGGTCGATCTTCCATCGTCCCCGAATGCGTTTGTCGCAACGCTGCCCCGGAAGTCTTCAGATTCCCCGATCGACTGAATCTATTCGTTTAGGCCTGTCTAACCACGAATGGACACTAATGAACACGAATAGTGGTAGCCGCGCCGCTGTGCGGCGTCTCTGACCGCCGCCTTCTTCATTCACCACTGGACGTTGGGCGGTGGGCGTTGTCCGCACCCGCATCACTCTTCCTCCTCAGCTACCGCCCGTCCGGCTCGGACCCGCATGAGCTAGTCCTTTTTCCCTTTCGAGAAAAGTCTGGTCAATTGTGAAAGCCTTGGCCATACTCGGCAACTTTCAGCAGGCAAACGACGGAGAAAAAAACTATGCTTCACTTAATCTGGTACATTCTTGTTGGGTTAATTGCGGGTGTCATCGCCAAATCGGTGATGCACGTTCACATGACGATTTTCTGGACAATCGTGCTCGGGATCATCGGATCGATCATTGGCGGCGCCGTCACCCACATGTTTTCGCGCCCGGTAACCGGACGATTTCATCCCGCCGGGCTCATTTTTTCCACACTTGGCGCGATCCTGGTCCTCTACATCTGCATCAAGCTGAATATCCGTTTCCCCCGGGTTCTGTAATCCAGAGGGAGGAAAAACTGTAGCCGTGGTCGCTGACCGCGGCCTGATTCATTCGGCCATTCGGCGTTGGACGTTGAGCGTTCGACGTTGACTCTCAACTCTCAGCGCTCAACCTCTTCCCAACGTTAGAGCGCGCTTACCGTGCCAGTGACGCTTTCCCATTCCGCCGTCAGGCGGGCAAGATCATGGGCAACGGCGGAGAGATCGCGATTGATCGCAGTGGCATGGCCGCCCGGTGTGTAAGCCGCTGGATCTTCCAGCGCCGCCGCTAGTTCTTTCTGTTGTTCTTCCAACGCCGCGATTTTCCTCTCGAGTTCATGCACGCGCTTTTCTTTTTCGCGTCGCGCTTTGGCAATCGCGTTACGCGATTCCGCTTCCAACCGCTTCTGCGCTTTCTGTTCGCGTAGTCCGCTCGCTCTTCGATTGGCTATCGGCTGTCCATTATTTGAAGTCGAGCCTGCGGTAAGTGCAATCCGCGCCGACGTGGCTTTTGATTTGTTCAGATAGTAATCGTAATCGCCAGGATAGAACGTCAGTTTACTACCCGTGTAGTGTGCACCTGCGGTCCGAGCCGGACTGGCATCTATGTGCAGAACGCTTGTAGCGATGGCGCGGATAAAATGAATGTCGTGACTAATAAAGATGAGCGTCCCGTGATATTGCCTGAGCGCGCCGATGAGCGCATCGATCGAGCCGACATCGAGATGGGTCGTCGGCTCATCCATGAGGAGGAGGTTGGGCGGGTGGAGGAGCAATTTGACCAATGCGAGACGGGA
>DATHJP010000847.1:0-3105 GCA_035489695.1 Terriglobales bacterium | reverse complement strand
ATCAAACCCGCCCTCACCCTCGCCTTGTTCCTGATGGTATTTACTTTACGCTGCTATATCTTTCGGTGCCGAGCCCATCCGGTATTACGGGCCTTAGGGCTGGAACGCTAGTTGCCTGTGTCAAAGATAACGGGGACGTGCTCCTTGTGACGACGGGCGATCTTGAGTTTGAAGCGAAACGGCAATATCTCACTAACGATCTCGACATCGCTGACCTCGCATCTGGGAACGACGCCCAGGCGCAGCAAGCGGTAGCGTCATCTATCGCGCAGCAGTACGCCATGCACCAAGCAAGACGAGACGAAGAAAACGCGGCATTCGAGCAGAGGCAACGAGAGATAGCCGCCGAAAGGGCTGTCGCGGCAGCCGAAGCGCCCGGTTATTCAAACCCCTTGGACCGTGGTCCGTACGACCAGACCAAACCCTAAGTAACGAAGACACCACCTGCGGCCTTCCGCAAAATGTCCTAGCAAACCCCAGAAGGAAAAAAAATATGAGAACATTTCCTGTTTTAATTTGCAGTCTTGCCCTTGCGTGTGCCGCGCGCGGCGACACAGACAAGAAAACCCACACGCAGGGGTCCCAGCATGCTGCGACGCATAGCGGCAGTTCGGGAGGAAGCGGCGGACATGTTCAGCAGGCGCAACCGTCCCACCATCCTGCAGTGCACAGCGGAAGTTCGGCAAGCAGCGGCGCGAATGTTCAGCATGTGGTTCCGCTTGGAGGACCTCCGACCAGCAGCGGGCAACGTTTCGAGCAGACGAAAGGTTCACAGAATGTTGTTACGCCCCGGGCAGGCCCGAGGGGGGTCGGACCCGCTGTCCAGCCCCAGCCGGAGATTCCTGCCTCTGCTACCACTGCTGCTCAACCTGCCGCTCCGGCTCTTACACAGAAACAATTGGATGAAGCACATGCCCAAAGTCAGGGATTCCGTAGCGCTGAGCAATATCGCAAATGGAAAGAAACGGGCCGAGTGGAAATTCCAGCTGGGGTTGCTACATCTCGGACGCCTACGGCGGTCGGTGGGCCGGGCTCTGTCCACACGCCAGAGAGTGGCGTTCAGGTAAAGGCGGACCCATTTCGTCCGCAGCACTTCAGTTTGCCAAGCAACCCGACGGCGGAAATCGAAGGTGCGACGTTCCAGCAAAACAGCAGCATTCAGGGGAGCCAAAACTGGCAAGGCTCAAATTATACGGTCTTTCGAAACTATTCGTCGCAATGGCACGATAGGAATTGGTGGCACAACCATTGCAACCGCGTCGTCTTTGTATCCGGTGGATGGTATGCCTGGAATGCGGGATGCTGGTACCCTGCTTGGGGCTACGCTCCCAATGCGTATTACGCTTATAATGGGCCGATCTACGCGTATAACAATTTGCCGCCCGATCAGGCAATCGCTAACGTCCAGGCGGCGTTACAAGCGCTAGGTTACTATCACGGTCCCATAAATGGCATCTTGGGGCCGGTTACCCGCGTTGCGATCGCGAATTATCAGCGCGACCACGGACTCTACATCACAGCAGCAATCGATGAGTCAACGCTGGCATCATTGGGAATGGTATAACAAAGACAGTGAACGGAGACAACCGCCGGCACGGGCGCGACCTGACACATCGCACTTTTCGCGGCCCAGAAACGGAAAAAGCCCCCGGGCGCCAAGTTCGCGCGGAGGCTTTTGGGACTATTGGACGAGGATGGCGGGAAGGCTTCTCGGTTCAGTTCAGTCGAACGTGGTCATGTCTATGATGTCGACACGAATAGCCGCCGGCAGCGCAGTTAAACGGCGGACCCAACAATTTTTCGTATAATTTAACCGTGACATCCGTCCGGCTTGGTTGTAGTCTCCGCAAATCTCCCATGAAAACAAAATCCGCGTCCGAATCCGCTTTCTTCAATCCCCGCATCCTGGTTGGCTTCGTTCTTTGCTCGATCGCTATTTTACTGGCGCTGGTCGGGCTGGGCTTGTTCTCAGCCGAATCATTGTCGGCGCAGGCGCCAAATGCAAACCAGCAATCCAGCGGCCCGACTGTCGGCGCTTCGTATAAAAACGACATCTCCCCGCCGCTGCGCAGTATGCCGCGATGGAAGGCGTCCGACTTGAAATCCGAGCACGAGGCGAATGAAAACCCGAAAGTTCCATACCGGCACCACGACACGCCTGACCCGGTCATCCAGAAGAGCCACGTCTCCACGCTCAATCTGCTCGCACCAAACGTCCCCGCCCCGATCCGCAACTTCAACGGCATTCCGTTTCCTGGCGTTGGTTGCAACTGCGCGCCCCCCGATACTAACGGCGCAGTCGGTGCGACGCAATACGTCCAGATTGTGAACGAGGGCTTTCAGGTTTTTGACAAAGCCACCGGCAGTTCTCTTCTGGGGCCCAATAGCATTTCTTCGGTTTGGAGCGGTTTCGGCGGGGCCTGCGAGACCGGTGGCGCCGGCGACCCAGTCATGCTCTATGACCACATCGCGAACCGCTGGTTGATTTCTCAGTTTGCCAGCGCTACAGGCGGCGCTCCGATCACCGACGAATGCGTCGCCATTTCCACGACGTCAGACGCCACCGGCACCTATGCTCGCTATGGTTTTCACCTTGGCTTGAACTTCTTTGACTATCCGCACCTGAGTGTCTGGCCCGACGGTTATTACATGAGTATGAACGTGTTTAACTCCACCGGCACGTCCTACCTCGGCCCGCAGGCGTTCGCGTTTGATCGTGCGAAGATGCTCGCCAACTTGCCGGCGACATTTGTCAGCCCGCGCGGACCACTCGGCAGCACCGTTGATCCTTTCCTGCCCGCCGACCTAGATGGCCCGACACTCCCGCCGTCGGGCGCGCCGGCCACCTTCGTTGGATTCCCAGGTCAGGCAACGAGTCCTAATTACACGACCTATCATTTTCACGCCGACTTTACGACGCCTGCGAATTCGACCTTTACCACCTTCGCCTCACCAGCCGCGGCGGGCTTTACCGCCCTCTGCCCCTCCACTCGCGCATGTGTGCCGCAGGCGGGGGTTGCCTCCAGTAGTAACCTGGATGGTATCGGTGACCGTTTGATGTTTCGACTCGCCTATCGGAACTTCGGCAGCCACGAGTCCGTCGTA
>DATHJP010000846.1:0-2277 GCA_035489695.1 Terriglobales bacterium | reverse complement strand
GCCTCGGATACGGCATTACCCAATCGGCCACGAAATTTCCCAGGAAAAGCCCCTTGGCAAAACCGAGTTCCTGCCGGCCGCTAAAAAGCAGCTCCTCGGCCTGCTGCATTTCTTTCTGACGTTGAATTTCTGCTTCGCTTGATGCCATGTTCAGGGGTCGCCGCATGGCGAGTCACGCACTCTATTCAATGGCTGCCCTCATGTCCACTGAGCCGGCGCAAAACATTCGACAGGATTTGCTCGGCAATTTTGTGACCTTCTGGCCATTGACTGGCTCGGGGACCGGCCACGTTCAAGAGGCGAATGTGATGATCGCCCACGAATCTGAGCACGAGTTCAACGATTTCATTGGTTGGGATCTTTGCATGATCAATAATGAGATGAGGCTTATCCATTTCGACGCAGCGATCAATCGTTTCACGAGTGCCGCCGATCGGCTCCCCATTTGAGATAATGAGTGTGCCATCCGAATCAGCCACATTCTGTGCGGTTCGTTCCGCGTATCGAGCATCGGGCAATTCTACCACTGGATAACGTTTCGGAATTGTCCCGTCTTCCGCCAGCCGCCCCGCCGGACACCAACCGCCGCACTCAACTTGCAGTGCAAGCGCGGCGTCGAGCGCCCCGCGATCAATCCCGGTTTGTCCACCCGAAATGATTTTCAAAAATTCCTCGTCTGAGGTCTCGTTTTTCTCCGGCCCTTTTAATCCATAAACCAATCACGGACTCGAACAGGATGCGAAACCAAATCGCCACCAAAGAGACTACGCAGTTCCATTGTGCGGTTTCCGGTTCCGTTCATGGCATTGGGATCAACGGCAAACGATACCTTTTTTCGAGCGTTTGATGTCGGGAATCACCTACGACGTTTGAGATCCGAATCCCTAACGGCCGGCCAAGCATCCATTGTGCTATTCCATGCCCCAGCAGCACATGCCCAGACTCACTCCTGCACCCTCGCGAACCTCCACCAAAGCAGCTTTTCTGGTGGCGCTTACCGTGCTGGCCTATCTTCCAGCGCTTTACAACGGCTTTATCTGGGACGACGACGCATGGTTGATGCACAATCGCACGCTTGACGGCGTAACCGGTCTCTATCGGCTCTGGTTCGATCTCCTCGCCTTGCAACAATATTATCCAATCACCGGCACTGCCTTCTGGATCCAATATCAATTCTGGGGATTTCATCCGTTCGGCTATCACACCGTGAATGTCGCGTTGCACACACTGAACGCCGTTCTGTTTTGGTTCGTCCTGCGCAAGCTCGGGCTGCGCGGCGCCTGGTTCGCCGCCGCTGTTTTCGCAGTGCACCCAGTGATGGTTGAATCGGTCGCGTGGATTACCGAAATCAAAAATCTCCTTTCGACCGCATTTTTCCTGGGGAGCGTTCTCGCCTATCTCAACTTTGAAAACTTGGAAACACGCGACCTGCCGCGGCGTGATGGCTGGTTTGTTCTTTCCTTGCTCCTCTTTATCTGTGCCCTCCTTTCCAAGAGTGTGACCTGTTCGCTTCCGGTCGTGCTTGCCATTCTTATTTGGTGGAAACGCGAACGAATCCGCCCGGTGGATTTTCGCCCGTTGCTTCCCTATTTCCTCATCGCTCTGCCGATGGGCCTGCTGACCGCCTGGCTCGAAGTCCATCACGTCGGAGCAACCGGGGCTGCTTTCAACCTGGAGTTTTATCAGCGTTGTATCATCGCAGGCCGGGCTATCGTTTTCTACTTCTTCAAGCTGGTCTGGCCTGACGATCTCACTTTCATCTATCCCCGATGGCAGGTGACCTCGCTCTGGTTATTGCTCGTTCCCGCTTTTGTCGCGCTTTGCCTCCTTACCCTGTGGTTCCTGCGCAAACGCATCGGTAAAGGACCCTTAGCGGCCGCTGCGTTCTTTATTGTTACGCTGGGACCAATCCTTGGCTTCTTCAACGGCTATGCCTTCCAATTCTCCTTCGTCGCCGATCACTGGCAGTATCTGTCGAGCCTGGGCGTGATCGCTTTGGCGAGTGTAATTCCCAGCATTCTTTCCGGTGTGAGCCGCCATGTCCGAAGCGCGGTATTGGGCTTCGTCCTCGTGGCGCTGGCCTTGCTGACCGCACGGCAATCCTTCATTTATAAGGACCAGGACACGCTCTGGGGTGACACGTTAGTCAAAAATCCGAAGTGCTGGATGGCGCACAACAATCTCGGGGTAGATCTGACCGAACGCGGCGTTTTACGGGGAGCAGAAGAACACTTTCGTGCGGCTGTCAGGTTCAACTCTCGCTATTACGAAGCGGAG
>DATHJP010000845.1:0-12029 GCA_035489695.1 Terriglobales bacterium | reverse complement strand
CTGATATTCAGGCGATAGGTAGGGGACACAGGAATCCTGCGCTGCATGAGCTTGAGAAAAAGTACGACGAAACCGAAGCCCGAAATATGCTCACCGTAATTGAGGGCTTTGCTACACACGTTGCGAACAATCTGTGAATCAGCCTATCTGGATTTCAGAGAAGCTGTACATCTCTTGCAGTTTACCCTGAGGTGAATGTCCCGTCGCCACCAGCGTCGGGCCATGCAGTCGGCCTTCTGTTGTCCTGACATGCTCTGGTATGTTGCGGGGATCGGTATATTCAAACTTGAACTCCGGCGGAATTAAGAAGTCACAACTGCCGCGTAGCCTCTCAAATATTATCTTGACCCATCCATCATCTGATGCGTTCGCAATGAGGCAGTCGAAGTCAAAACCAAAACCGTGGATTGCTGCCGTTACTCGCAGCAATGTTTGTTCCGACTGCCATTTTCGCAGTAGCAATATAGCTTCGCTTCCTCTAATCAAGGTTGATTTGCCCCCTTTTATCCTCAGAATGATAGCGAGACTAGGGCGCACCACAAAGTCGCGGTATGATAAGCCCATGAAGTCCAAACGGAGCAGTTCAGACGAATACGGCACATTCACCACGGCACTGCGGAAAGTTCTCCAGGTATCGCATTCTGAAATGAAAGCCAAGCTCAGCGCCGAGAAGCGAGCAAAGAAACGGCGAGCGAAGCGGGTTTCTTCCCGCGCTTCAGCCGACAAGGGTTAGGCAGGCGTCGGAGTCACCTTGCCAGTCACTTCGGCAAAAGTGAGCCGCTTTCCCGCGATCTGCGATAAAGCTAGATTGAATCTGTCGGCATCGGAAATCTTTTCTTTTTTGCTTCCACGATTGTTGTAGCGAAATACCTGCTCATCTACGTACCGGAACAAGTGAAATGGTTCGACAGCCACATAGCTGCCGTTGAGCGAACGCTTGAGTAAACTCCAGAAATTTTCGAGGCCGTTGGTATGCACGCGGCCCTGTACGTATCCCTCTAAATGATTCACCATTTCATGAGCGTAGGTCTGCGACAGTTTGTCGTAGGCTACGGCGGTATCGGTGTAAAGCTTAGAGCCGCGTTCAATTCCATTGAGAATCTTAGCTTGCAGAGTGTCGCGCTTCACGTTGGGAATTACGGAAGCTCTAACCTTTCGGGACTGACGGTCCAACATTCCCATAACAGCAGTCTTTCCGGGCAAGCTGCCGGGGCCGCCCTGTGACTTGTAATTTTGCACATCGTTGCGTGCGCGAATCAGGCGAAGCTTACGTTCCTTATGCATGTTCTTGGCTTTTTGGCCGATGAAAGTTTCATCCACTTCAACTTCGGAATCAGGACCGCCAAGCTTGGTAACGCTGCCACTCTGCAATGCGAGTCGCAGACGTTGCAACACAAACCATGCCGACTTTTGGGTAATTCCTAGATCGCGGGAAATCTCATAGCTGCTGACGCCGTTCTTGCAATTGACCAGCATCCACAGAGCCACAAGCCACTTGTCGAGCGGAATGGGAGAATCCTCAAAAATGGTTCCAAGTTTGACGGTGAACTGCTTGTAGCACTCTTTGCACTTCCAGCGTTTCTGAGTCTTTAGGTAGTAGTGCTCTTTATGCTCACAGGCGGGACACACGGGTCCATCAGGCCAACGTAGAGCGGCCACAGTGTCAATGCACACCTGCTCATCGCTAAAGTGTCGAATGGCTTGCTGCAAAGTCTTTGGAGTTTCTTTTTTCAAGGAGTTCATATTTATGTCTTCCGAGTCGATTGAGTCTTTACTGGATAGAGCCTTAAAAACCGTTCGAGCGCGGGCCGAAGATTTGTTCCGTCAGCAATTGCTTGCTCAAGCTCCCGAAAAGCGGCATCAGTTGCAATGCTCGCCTGCTCAAGATACGACTTGTACGTCCTCAGCCACGGATTCTTCTGTTCCCTCATCGTGTAATCCATCGCGATGTGTTCGGTCATAAGCTCTTTGCAATACCTGATTAGGTGGACTACCGCATCGTTTAGCTCAGTCGCGGTTAACTCAGGGTCTGTCATGCGTTTACCCTCGATTGTCAAAATATACGGGAAATCACTTGGTTAGTCAAGTATATTATTACCATTATATTTCTACCATTCAGAATCACTTGCAGAGTTTTCCTCAGTTTCTTCCTCTTGACAACTTTCTGAATAGGTCGAATCCTCCTCCGGTAACGCCGTCAACAATCCTCCGATCAGGAAAATTTCGGTCAGCCGGTCCACTGCTTCCAGAAAACGGCGCGCCACGGTTCGGCGCCAGCATCCCAGCAGAATGGCAGCCTGATCTTGGGAATACTCCTGTAAAACAATCTTCCCAATCAATTCCTTCTCGAACCAGTCCAGTTTTTCCAGACTCCGGTCCACATCGTGAACGAAAATTACCGTATCCTCAAATGTGGAAACGCTATACGATGTGACCCGCGTCCGAAAAAATTCCCGGCCCAGCAGTGATGGCAACCGCCCCACTTCCACCGAGAGCCGCATATATCTTCTCAGCATGCTGACTGTCCGCTCGCGGTACAACCACAAATCGCCGCTGCTATCGTTCATTTCCGGCGGATCAAATGAATCCCAAATCTCCTGCTCGCTGGGGGTGGGAGGAATAATTACCCCATTAGTCGCAAACAGCACTACAGCTGTAGTCATGCGTTTCCTCCTTCCCCGCAAATCGGTACCAGGTGCAATCCGCTGGCTTTAGTTTCCACTCGATGATTCCCTCCCAGGCGCGTCGTGGGCCTGCGCTTACCCGCTCTGGGTAAGTCCTGCATCTTCTGCACACACGGGAGACAAAATATTTCCCCCGTGCCCGTTTCCCGCACCCACAAACTGCCGCAACGTTCGCAGTACTTCAATTCCAGCTCAATTATTTCCATGATGCCCTCCGTCGCTTATGATTTGTTGCCGGCCAAATAAAAAAGCCCCGTGCCGATTGCTCGGCACAGGGCCCGTTTTTGTTACGGAGAACCTGTTGAATTATTTAGTTATGAGTACCTTCACGGCGCACGGTCAACCATCAGGTGGCCGCTTGCTGGCGAAAATAGCCCTCCTCGTAGCCGGATTTCAGCACGCGGCCGTTCTGCACCACCACGCTGACCCGGCCCGTAAAATGAAGCGACCACAGCAGCCGCTCCATCGCTGAGGAGAGCACTTCCGCCGATCGCACTTTGCGGCGAAATTCGACGAAATTGGTCTCCTCGCTTTCGGATTGTGAATTACTGATCATGATTGTCCTGATTTTTTAGGGGAGTTATATGAGGAACTCATCGTATAGCTCCTGATTTAGTGAAGTCAAACTATATTTCCTTCAAGATGTTGGAGTTATGCTTAGTATAGCGATTCGCTATACACCAGTGCTATACTTCGTCCATGAAATTTCGGGCGTTGCAAGAAAATCTGCGCAAGACTTTGTGGTCTCGTATCGAAGAGGGTGATCTGACCGGCCTTCATCTGGCCGCGCAGACTGGTTTTAAACAGGCCCACATCTCCAACTTCCTGAATCGCAAACGCGGATTGAGCCTGGAGGGCATGGACAAGGTACTGAATGTACAGCACCTTTCTGTCCTCGACCTGCTCGACCCCGCCGAGATCAACAAGCGTGCCAGCATCCTGCCCCCCAGTGGCGATGAGTTCGAGAATGTCCTGGTGGTCAACGGAGCCACTGCCGCCAAGCAAGCTCTGGTCATGAGCATGAACGTCAAGGATATGATGAAGTTCAAGAAGAGCTTCCTGCGCAAACTGCGCGCCGAAACCGAAGGTGACCGTGATCGTTGGGAACGTTTCGTCGTCATCAAGGTCGATGGCCGGGAAGGTATGAGCATGTACCCCCGCCTATTGCCTGGCGCGACCGTTCTCGTCGACCGCCACTACAATTCGCTCAAACCCTACCGCAAAGGTGAATCCAATATGTACGCCGTCATCAAAAATGGCGGTTGCACCGTGAAATATGTAGAACTTGCGGGCAGACACCTGGTCCTGCGCCCCCACAATCATGCTTACCCTGTGGAAGTTATGCCCATGGAAGAAGGCAAATCTGTTGGTGACTATCTAATCGGCCGCATCTGCTACGTGGGGATAGAAACGTAAGTAGTTAGTAACTCGGAGCCGCAACACGCCTCAAAAAGTTCGGGGCGGACACACTGTGTTCGCCCCGTTGGTTTGGTTGCAGTTCAGCTTGCCGGGAATGATCCGCGAAACCCCTACGGCGTCCCGAAAAAGCCGTGAATCACGCCACCTGAGTCAGTATAGCGGCCCACGATGGTGCCGGTATTGTTAATGCCACGAACTCTCGTCTCCGTGGAGCCCGGAAACGTCACTGAAGTAAAAGTTGTTCCGACCTTAGTGTAGCCGCTGAACGGACCCGACGAGGTTGCGCCGTAAAGCCCCACAATCTCGCCTGAGTCGTTGATCCTGTCGGACGCAGTCACGCCCGAGCCAGGATAATCGATTTGCCTGAAGTGCCCGTTCGACAGTTGGAATCCATGTTGGACGCTGCTAGAGTCAAAAAAGATTCCCACCATCTGTTCACGGTTATTGTCGCCGAGGATTTCGGTGAGCACGGAACCATTGGGCGCGTCGTAACTGGTAAAGGCGCCGGCCTTGTCTATAAATCCATGAAACCGGCCATCCGTACCGATGTACGTACCCACGATCGTTCCAGCATTGTTGATGGTCCAGGCGTTGGTAAAGGTCGCGCCAGGGTAATCGATCTTACTGAATTGACCTGCGCTAAGCAGGAAACCGTGAGTCAAGCCCTGCGTGTCTGTGAACCATCCGACCACCTGTCGTGTGTCGTTGATCCCGTAGGCCAACGTGCCTGTGGAATGGGGCACATTGATTATTTTGAACGTACCATTGGTCAGAGTGAAGCCATGATTTACGCCGGAAGAGTCAATGTAAAATCCGGCAATGGCCCCTTGTCGGTTGATGGCATTGCAGTCCGTCTCGATTGCGCCGGGCACATCGACGGTGGTCAAGGTGTCTGTCTCTGCCACAGCCTTGGGCGCGCTTAATGTGAGAAAAACCAAGACCGCAAAGCAAGTGAGAAGGAATAAACTGGTGCTGTACTTTCGCATGTGGCCTCCTGAAGTGTGGGCGCATCATGCTATGCAGGCTGTGTTCCCATGTCAACATGGAGACTTCCGGCTAGGGTCGCGCTTCTCACGTCGGCCAGACAGCGCGCTTGGAAGAACTTAGGCGTACTTCCCCCCCTTTTAATTCTGCCCTCCACCGCCCAGCTCGCGAACAATATTCCCCACAAATGATTTGGCGTCACCGAAGAGCATCAAAGTTCGATCCAAATAATAGAGCGGATTGTCGATACCTGCGAATCCCGGACTCATTCCGCGCTTGATCACCATCACTGTCCGCGCCTTATCCACATCGAGAATTGGCATACCGTAGATCGGACTGGTGGAATCGTTGCGCGCCGCGGGATTGGTGACGTCATTGGCCCCAATGACCAGCGCAACATCGGTTTGCACAAAATCGCCATTGATATCGTCCATGTCCATCAGCTTGTCATAAGGAATATCGGCTTCCGCCAGCAACACGTTCATATGCCCGGGCATGCGTCCAGCTACGGGATGTATTGCAAACCGCACCTGCACACCGCGGCGGCTGAGAGCGTCATAAAGCTCGCGGACCTTGTGCTGCGCCTGAGCAACGGCCATGCCATAGCCTGGAACTATCACTACCTGATTGGCTGCCGAGAGAATGGACGCCGCCTCTTCCGCAGTAGCGCTTCGTACATTTTTCGCTT
This sequence comes from Terriglobales bacterium, assembly GCA_035489695.1. Lineage (GTDB taxonomy): Bacteria > Acidobacteriota > Terriglobia > Terriglobales > Acidobacteriaceae > 40CM-3-55-5. The sequence goes on along the minus strand of DATHJP010000845.1, from coordinate 6,254 downwards.
CCTGTCCCGCTGCCGCCGAAGCCTGCACCTGACCGAACGCGCCAAAAATAACGTTGGTAAAAGAGCGGTTCATGGCCTTCGACATGATTACCGACAGAATGAATCCCGACGAGCCATCAAGCGCGCCGGCAATGATCAACAGTTTGCTGTCCAGCACAAATCCCATAGCTGCTGCCGATAGGCCGGCATAAGAGTTAAGTAACGAAATCACAGTCGGCATGTCGGCCCCGCCGATGGGGATCACCATCAGAATCCCAAACACCAGCGGAATGCCTGCCATGAGAGGAAATAAATGGCTCGCTCCAGGATGCCGTACCAGGTAAGCCGCCAACGCGATCGAGATGCCGAGCAGCGATAAGTTCACTACGTTTTGACCGCGGTAAGTAAGCGGGCGCTGCGGCAGGATCTCCTGAAGTTTACCCGCCGCCATCAAACTTCCGGTAAAGGTCAAAGATCCGAGGATAACCTCCATGGAAAGCACCGCCATCATGAACGGCGGAACGTTGGGCGTGCGCAGATAAAATTCCGCCGTACCCACCAAGGTCACGCAACATGCGCCGAAGGCGTGGCTGAGTGCGGTTCGTTGGGGAACGGCCGTCATCTGCACCCGGCCCAGCGGAATCCCGATGCCGGTTCCCAGCACCAGTGCGATGACAATCCATTTGTAGTCGACGATCCCGTGATGCAATAACGCTCCAGCGATTGCCAGCACCATCCCTAGCTCGCCCGCGCGCACTCCCCGCCTCGCCGTACTGGGAGAGCTCATCCACCTGAGGGACAGGATGAACAGAGCACTGGCCACCAGGTAGACGACCTCAATCACTGTCTGATTTCCGGCGAAGTCGTTCATGGTTTGGCCGGACGGCTGGTCTTGAACATCTTGAGCATGCGGTCCGTGATCAGGAAACCACCCACCACGTTGCTGGTGGCGGCGATCACGGCGATTACTCCGAGCACGGTCGAGAGTGTGCTCTTATGCTCGCCGACGATTAGTATCGCGCCCACGACCGCGATCGCATCGAGAGCATTGGTCAGCGACATCAAGGGAGTATGCAGCAAAGGCGAGACCCGACGGATGACTTCAAATCCAATGAAGCCCGCCAGCATGAAAATAAATAACCCGTTGATCAGGGAAGAACTCATCTATCCTCCTGCCGCGCTTTGTGTTACGAAACCATCGCGGGCAAGGAGAAAAACTCTCGTACCCGCTCGTTGACCACTTCACCGCCGCTGGTCAACAAAGTCTCGCGAATAATTTCGTCGTCACGATCGAGTCGCAGCTTCCCATCCTTCAGGATGTGCGCAATAAATGCAGTAACGTTGCGCGCGTACATCTTGCTGGCATGATACGGAACACCGCTCGCCAGGTTGATGCGCCCGATAATTCTCACCCCGTGCTCGATCACCGTTTGACCGGTCTTCGTAAGCTCGCAGTTTCCTCCACGTTCGGACGCCAAATCGAAAATCACCGAGCCCGGTGCCATTCCCTTCACCATGTCCGCCGTCACCAGCACTGGCGATTGCTTTCCAGGAACCACCGCCGCCGTTATGACGACGTCGCTTTCCGCCACCACACGGCCGAGAAGCTCACGCTGCCGCGCGTAAAAACTTTCATCCTGCGCCGTTCCATAACCGCGCGCATCCTGCGCATCTTTGGCCTCGATGGGCAGTTCGATAAACCTTCCCCCGAGACTTTGTACCTGTTCCTTAGCCGCAGGCCGAAGATCATAAGCGGAAGCGACTGCCCCCAAGCGGCGAGCCGTAGCAATGGCCTGCAGCCCGGCCACTCCGGCGCCAATGATCAGAACTCGTGCCGGCGTGATGGTTCCTGCCGCAGTGGTGAGCATGGGGAAAATTCTTGGCAGTGTATCGGCTGCGATCAATACTGCCTTGTAACCGCATATTGTTCCCATGGAAGAAAGCGCGTCCATGCTCTGCGCCCGCGTGGTTCGAGGCACCAGTTCGACAGAGAAAGCTGTCACTCCGGTATTCGCGATTTCCTGTACGACTTCCATTGAGCCCAGGGGCCGCAAAAATCCGATCAGAACCTGATTGCGCCGTAGAAGAGGCAAGTCCGCTTTGCCGGTGATATCGTTGGACCCGTAAGAAAGTACCTGAACGATAATGTCTGAAGTCTCGAATACTGCCGCCCGCTCCGGGATGATCTTTGCACCCTTCTGCACGTAATGCGAGTCGGGATATCCGGCTTCCTCACCGGCGCCCGCTTCGATCACCACTTCGCATCCCGCCTTGGTAAGAATTGGAACGACCATGGGCACAAGCGCGACGCGCCGTTCCCCCGGATAGATTTCCTTCGGAACACCAATAATCACTCGATTGCCCTCTGCACTTCGTTTAAGAACATTTTAGAACGAGCGGCAGTCTAATTGGGGAAAGTGGCCAGCCGTCAGTGGTCAGTAGCCAGTGGGCAGTGGGCAGTGGCCAGTGGTCAGAAAAAACCGTTGGAACAAGGGGAAACGTGTCAGGGCACGCCTTCAGGCGTGCCGCAACGTAAGTCTTACCTGGCGCCTTTAGGCGCTGTGTGACGCAGCGCTGGGCGCATCAAGTATTGTCGCGTCATGGCATCGCTGAAGCGATGCCCTGACACGAATCCAAGAACTCAATTCATAAAAATAATCTCGATGCCGCGATTTCCCATTTTCCCAGGTTAAATTTTCAACTCTACAAATTCTCCCACTACTCTTGCGTCGTGGACCAGTAACCGGCCCACGCTCACCGGCAATCGAAATCGTCGCGGGCCGGCGCTGCCCGGATTGAAATACAGCACGCCATTCTTGTTCTCCTGTTTGGGTACATGAGTATGGCCGCAAACCACCGCGGCAAATCCCGCCTCGGGCTTCAAGTCCAACTGTAGAAGATTATGAATGACATAAATAGAAACGTTACCAACTTCGAGCACAGCCGAAGCAGGAAGTTTCTTCGCCCAAGCCCCATGGTCCACGTTTCCGCGAACCGCCGTAACCGGCGCCAGTTCGGCCAAGTGTTCCAGAATTGCCAGCTCATCGATGTCTCCCGCATGAATAATGAAATCGGAGCCGCGCAGCACCGCGACCGCCTCAGGACGCAATAAGCCGTGAGTATCCGCGATCACGCCAATCTTTATGCTGTTCAAAATTGTCTTAGCCCGAAGCAGAAATTCTCCCGCATGGGATTCAGATTGCGTAGGCCCAGGCGACTCGCCTGGGCGCTTTCATCTCAAATCTTATCGACCCGGGCGCTGGTTTGGACAGGCGAGGTCGCCTGTCGCTACGTGGGCCGTTGAGGCTGCCGATTTTTCAGGTAGAGAAGAAGCATGGTGAGGCTACCCACCAACGGAACCGTCAAGCCTATTCTCAGGCTGCCAAAACGGCTGGAGAGTGCGCCCACCACCCAAGGCACGGTCGCTCCTCCCAGACTGGAAAGGGCGAACATCAGTCCACCGATACGCGAAGCCATTTCTCCGAACCATTTCGACAACAGCGCAATATTGATAGGGAACACTGACGCCAGACCGAATCCCGCCACGCTCGCTCCGACAACAATCAGAGCCATCGTATTCGCAATCAGGAGAACCGAAACTCCCGATGATGCGAGGACGAGACCTGCACTGGCCAAGGTGGTTTCCCGCACGTGACGCAGCAAGATCGGTGCCGAGGCGCGTCCCAGCAGCAGCGCTCCCCAGAAGAACGATGGGGTCAAGGCCCAAAAAGTTCCGGAACTCACGTCGATGCGTCGTGCGTAAGACGCAACCCAGCCACCGATAGAGTTTTCAGTCCCCACGTAAATGAAAAACAAGGCTCCAAGAACGGGTACGAGGCGGCTCTTCCATATCTTTGTGTTTGCTTCTATTGCGAGCGTCTTAGGAGAATCTCTTTTTGCATCGACCGGCAGGTGAATGCAGCCCAGAGAAATGGCGACCAGGGCCAGGCACACCGTCATTCCGAGCAAGAACAGCGAAGTACGCTGCGAGCGCTGCAGCGCCGCCACTACAAATGGACAGCCAACCGCTCCGATTCCCCAGGAAAAATTCAACAAGTTCAGCGCCGCCGCCCGCCGGCCGGAGTGTAATTCGGCGATGAGCAGATTCGCGGTGGGAATGGCCAGTCCCAATCCAAAACCATAGATGCAGACCGAAATCAGACCGACGATCCAGCTCGCCTGGGCCAACAAGCCTGCGCCCGCAGCCATAAACGCGAGACCAAACACGATGGTCAAGCGATAACCGAAGCGAGGAACCAGCACACCCGAAAGCGCCACGCCAAGAATCGAACTGGCGAACTGCGCGGTGAACAGATAGCCGGCTTGTGAATCAGACAGCATCCATCGCACGGAAAATATGGGAAGCATCGGTCCGAGTAGCGTCGTCATTACGCCGGTCAGTACGAAAGCGGCATGCACCAACAGCGTTCCCGCGGATGCTCGTACCATCACCGGCGCTGGAATTTCTGTGTTCATGCTGGGTCAGATCAGACCTGGCTATCCTATCGTTGAGTTCCGCGGTGTGCTGATAAATTGTTTGGTAGTTCGTCGCTGGTCGTTCGTCGTTGGCCAACGACCAAGGACGAACGACCAACGACGGTTCCAGTCATATTTGTCCGGAAAGTTTCCAGGGTTGGAAAAACCACCAAGCGCGCTATGATGACTTCTAGGATGTCCAGGAATGATTAACGGCAAGCGCATCGCGGTCGTACTGCCGGCTTACAATGCGGAAAAAACTCTGGAAGCCACGGTCCGCGAGTTGCCGGACTTGGTGGATATCCGCATTCTGGTAGACGATCACAGCTCTGACCGCACGGTTGAAATTGCCCACGAACTAAATCTGCAGTTATTTGTTCATGACCAGAACTATGGCTACGGCCGTAACCAGCAGACTTGCTATCGCGAAGCTCTGGCCGCCGGCGCTGACGTGGTAATCATGCTGCACCCGGATTACCAGTACACTCCGCTGCTGGTCACCGCGATGGCCAGCATGGTGGCTCACGACGTCTATGATGTGGTGCTAGGCTCGCGAATTATTGGAGGCCAGGCACTTCGCGGCGGCATGCCTTTCTACAAATACGTCGCCAACCGCTTCCTGACTGCTTTCGAGAATCTGTTCCTGGGCGTCAAGCTCTCCGAATACCACACGGGATACCGCGCCTTCAGCGCCAAGGTGCTGCTGGATCTTCCGCTGCTGGAGAATTCCGACGATTTTGTTTTCGACAACCAAATTCTCGCGCAATGCGTCCATTTCGGCTTCCGCATCGGAGAAGTATCGTGTCCGACCAAATATTTTGAGGAAGCTTCGTCGATTAACTTCCGGAGAAGCGTGAAATATGGCCTTGGGGTACTGGCAACCACGTTAGAATTTGCGTTGCAACGAATCGGAGTGGCGAATTTTCGCATCTTCAGCGCAAAAGGCCGGCGACTCGAGCCAGGATATGCTACCTACTATGCTCGCCGCGCGGGCACCCCTGAAGTCTAGACGGCACACCCTCGCCAGCGATCCGATTTCCCACCACAGCGGGTTGCGAATTTGAAAAATTACAGCAAGAGTCTGGGGATTCTTCTTCTACTCGCAGCATTCGCCATCCTGCTTCATGGCTATCACCCGGGAGTGGAAGATGATGGAGTCTATCTTCCCGCCATCAAGAGGCATTTGAATCCGCAACTCTATCCTCATGATTTCGAGTTCTTCACTCTGCAACTTCAGGCGACGGTATTCGACAAGCTGATTGCGGGCTCGATACGCCTCCCCCACCTGCCGGTTGGAGTCGGCGTGCTGCTGTGGCACTTTGTTTCTATCTTTCTGCTGTTGTGGGGATCCTGGCAGATCAGCCGACGATGTTTCGACGAGCCATACGCGCAGTGGGCCGCCGTCAGTACGGTCGCAGTTTTACTGACCATGCCGGTTGCCGGCACCGCACTTTATCTCGGCGATCAGTATCTTCATCCCCGACTGCTGGCGACGGGCGTGATTCTCGGCGCGATCGTGGCCATTCTGGATCGCAAGTACTTGCTGGCTGCCATCTATCTGGCGATTGCTTTTGTCATTCATCCTCTGATGGCCAGTTTCGGAATTTCTTATTGCATCTTTCTGGCATGGAAAGAGCGGCCGCGAGCGAACGTGCGACTGCTCGCGCTCTTATTTCCGTTAGGATGGATTTTTGAGCCAACGTCGGATGCCTGGCGGGCAGCAGCACTTACACGAGACTATTACTTCCTCTCCAACTGGCAGTGGTATGAGTGGTTGGGCGTGTTCGCGCCCCTCATTT
>DATHJP010000844.1:0-4897 GCA_035489695.1 Terriglobales bacterium | reverse complement strand
CTGCTCGCCAAGCATCAAGCATCTATTTCACCAGTCAAGGCGGTCCTCGCCGTGCCGTCAAACTGACTCAGAACGGTTTGCAATAATCAGGATAGGCCAAGTTCTCTCGCCTCCGTGTAACCCCGTCTAACTCAAATAGAGCAAACTTAATCGCCATAAGGAAAAAATCGGACTAGAATGTCTTCACCGCCACTAATTTGGTTCTACGAATCGGAGGAAGGCCTTGCAAACTCCACGTTGCCGATTGACTTCAGTGTTGAATGTACTGCTCGCCCTCACCCTGTTGATGCTGGTCGACCCTGACCGCAGAAGCTGCCGAACATCAGACACGCATGGGGGTTCCCCATGATTGGACTCATTCGCATTTAATTTTCAGTCGTCAAGTCCTTTCGACTCATCCCAATCTGGCTAACGCTGAACCACGAGTGTTGCACCAGTCTCTCCGGCGAGCGCAACCTTATTCCTCCATGAGGGGCCGATTGGCTGCAAGGGATCAGCGTGATCGGCCCACTACTGAGTTAAAGGGGGATTGGAGCGTTGGTATGGGTACCGGCAACGTGGCCTTTGGAATGTCTCCCATTAAGTACGGTTTTGACGTGAATGCTCCGCCAAGCTGTGCCAACGATTACGCGGCCTTTGGGCTGAACGTCCCTGGCGTCACCGGGGGCCAGGCGAACTTCGTTGGAATGAATGACCTTTATTCAGGGCCCGGTGGTCAATGTGGGACAGGCAACCCCAGTTTACTGTTCGCTTACAACACGACCACCGTAGCAGGGGGAAGAATAATTACGTCCCCGGTCGTATCACTGGATGGCACCAAGATCGCCTTCGTTGAGAGCGCGACAGGCGCCGCAGTTTTTCACGTGTTGACTTGGGCCACGGGTGCCGGCAATGGAGTTTCCCCAACAAATTCCGCCGCGCCAGGAGTGGGGAACTCCGCTAGCATGACCTCCCTGACGTATGCTTCGATCATCGACACGCGTTCCTCACCTTGGGTTGATTACATCGCAGATGAGGCCTATGTTGGCGCGGATGACGGCAAGCTGTACAAGATAACTGGTGTTTTCAGCGGGACTCCGACTTTGGCCGGATCACCCTGGCCGGTGACGGTCAATGCCAACCGCAGGCTGACTGCGCCAGTGTTAGATCAAGTTACCAGAAATATTTTTGTCGGCGACGTTGAAGGCTTCCTATGGTCTGTCAACGTGGACAACCCCGCCTTGACGGCTTCGCTGGCCGTGGGACTTTCCGGAAAATTCCATACGGCCATACTTGACGGCCCTCTGGTTGATTCGGACAATGGTACGGTTTTTGCTGTCTCATCCAATGACGGTACCAGTGCTGTAGTCGTGCAGGCAGATACTTCTTCTTTGGCTGAGCTCCAGAGAGGCAGGATTGGTGAGGGAAGCACGACCGGCACCAGCGTCAGTATCTATGATGGAGCTTTCAACAACAATTACTTCAATGCTCCCGGTACAGGCGGTCTCTTTTTATGCGGTACGGGAGCGACAGACATTACTCCGTGGCGATATTTCTTCGGATTCTCAGGCAGGATCCTGAATGCGAGTGCTTCTTCGTCCGCCCCACTTCTGACATCTACCAACGCTCGCTGTTCGCCCATTACCGAGTTCTTCAATCAAAATATCGGAGCCGCGGGCACAGACTTTTTCTTCTGGAGTTTGACCGCTGATTGCACGGGGGCAGGCACCTCAGGTTGTGTAATGTCCAGGAACAACTTCGACGTTGTTACCACCGCAGACCAGCCCGGCGGCACCAGTGCAATCATTATTGACAACAACAGCACTGCGGGTCAGGCGTCCAGTATTTATTTCACCGACGAGGCGAACTCGGGCAGTGCCGTGAAGCTCACCCAGAACGGCCTGAATTAAGATGATACTGAGCACTTAATGTCGGTGGGCTGAAGCTCCTACCGCCAATTCGCGCATTACGCCGAGAAATCCTGCGGCAGCCTGCTCGTCGGAAAGTGCTTCCAGCGCGACAGTGGCTACCAGGTGGGGCGACTCGGCGCGAAAGCGGACACTCATCAAGTCGTAGCCTCGAGAATTAATCAGGGAATTCACTACAGGCGTGAGTTCCTGGGTCCAATCGGTGCGGGTGGTGAGCACGACCGGTCCAGGGCGACAAACTGTCCAGTCTCTGGATCCTGCAGCTATTCTGACCCGCCGGTTGGTGAGCCATCGGTGGCGGAACACTTCCAGCTGAAAGCTGGGTGCGTAATCCAGATCGGCTTCAAATGTAAGGGTTTCTTTGCTCTTGCTCCACAGACTGGAAAGCCACTGTAGAGGTAAGGGGCGCGGCAACAACCGCACCGTGACCCGGACATCTTCAAACCATTGAGCGGCAAACTGTAAGCGCGCCTGCAAACGACAGGCGCCGAACCAGCGCGCCTCCACAATCCGGCCCTGGCCAGCGCACGCCCGACGCAGGGCCATAACACCCCTCCGGCGGTTATAACGTGCAAAATAGAGGTACCAAAGGCTGAGCAGGACAGCCGTAGTCAGTGCGTCAATGAGGACCAGACGCCACACACCCCTGAGATGCGCATACTGGGCTTCGGGGTGCGGCCGGACAATACTTTCGTCGTGCCAATTACGCCCATTTTGTGGCTTATCTTTCCCAAAGTGCTGCGAACCTGGTGCAACTCTCCTCTACTACAATGCCAGCGTGGAGTTTATCTTGAGGGAGTTCAAGCGCGAAGATTTCAAGATCCTTTGGGACATTGATCAAAAATGCTTTCCGCCCGGCATCTCGTACAGCCGATTAGAACTGAACGCATACATCCGGCGTCGTGGATCGTTGACGCTAGTAGCCGAATCCACCAGTAGGCATGAAGTTACGGGTTCCACAATTGTCGGTTTCATAGTTGCTGAAGTTGACCGCCGAAGGATTGGTCATATCATCACCATTGACGTGGTAGCTGCTGCACGGCGTTTCGGGGTCGGTTCAGCTCTGCTGGCTGCTGCAGAAAATCGATTGAGTGCTGTCGAATGCCCTAGCGTGCGGCTGGAAACGGCCGTGGATAATTTGGGAGCATTGGCTTTCTACAAGAGTCGTGGGTATTTTCTGGAAAAAACAGTTCCACACTACTATTCCAACGGTGTTGACGCACTCGTTCTTCAGAAAGATTTGCTTCCGCAGCCAAAGTCCATTTAAGTTGCCCTGATGAAGATAGCGATTCAAGGGGAAGTGGGTTCGTTCAGCCACGAGGCGGCTCGGCGCATGGCGCCTGGATGCACCATTGTGCCTTGTGCCCGTTCCGCCGAAGTGTTTGATCGGATTGGGCGAGGTTCAGTCGATGCCGCCGTCATTCCCATTGAAAATTCGCTGGCAGGTTCAGTGACCGAGCACTTTGACTTGCTGTTGGCCCGGAAAGTTTTCATAGAACGAGAGTTCCGCCTGCGCATTGTGCATAACTTAATCGCATTACCCGGCGTCAAGCGAGCAGATCTTCGCCGCGTTTATTCGCACCCGGTCGCGCTCGAGCAGTGCCGGGACTTCTTCCGCCGAAACCGCAAAATCGAACCGGTCCCGTTCTACGACACGGCTGGCAGCGTGAAACATGTTGTAGAAAACCATCTGCGCGATGCCGCTGGGATTGCCGGGCGTCAAGCAGCTAAGGCCTACAAGGGCAGAATCCTTGCGGCTGGAATTGAAGACGATAAACGGAACTTTACCCGTTTCTTTCTAATCCGAAGAAAGCTGCGCGTGCTGCCTGGAGCAAACAAGACATCAATTGCGTTCAGCTTGCAAAACATTCCCGGAGCACTGTTTAAAGCTCTTAGCGTGTTCGCTCTGCGGGATATCAGTTTAAGTAAAATCGAGTCCCGGCCAATGCGCGGCCGTCCATGGGAGTACGTTTTTTACGCCGACTTCCTTCGGGGGAACGACGTTGCGGCCCGAAATGCCCTTCGCCACCTCTCGGAGGTGGCCGATCTGGTAAAAGTACTGGGAGTTTACCCCTCGGCCTGAGTACGTTTAACTGCAGCTCTCGTTTCGGGAACCCAATCGTTGTGTGTACCTTTGGGGTAGTGCAAAGCATCTCCGACGGGTTTAGAATCCAACAGCTTCTGAATGATTCCAGGGTTGCATCCTTCTACGGATGAAAGTCATCCAAAGGTTGAGTACAACCCACTCAAGGAGAATCATGGTCGAGAAGGCGCGCACTGAGCGCAACTCAAAGCCTAAGGAACAGGAACCGGAGTCGGAACGGTCGTTACCCATCCTTCCGGTGCGGGACACGGTTTTGTTTCCCCACGCCGTCCTGCCACTAACCGTAGGCCGGGAAAGTTCTGTTCAGCTTATCAATTCATTAGGCGAGGATAAGACAATCGTCGTGGTGGCGCAGCGGGAAGCCCGCGTAGACGCCCCGCAAGCCAGCGATCTCTATACAGTTGGAACCCTCGCCGTAGTCCACAAAGTAGTCAAGATGCCGAACCAGAGCCTGTTTGTGTTCGCAGAAGGACTAGAGCGGGTTCGGTTGGCGGAGTTCACTCAGCTTACGCCATTCATGCGAGCAAAAGTGGATTCAGTTCCAGAATCGATTCCACCGAAGAGTTCTGAAGTAGAAGCCCTGCAACGCAACGTCCTGACTCTATTCCAACAAATTGTTGCCGGCTCTCCAACGTTATCGGATGAGCTTTCTACGGTCGCAATGAACATCGAGGAGCCCGGCCGGCTGGTGGATTTCATTGCTTCATCGCTCCCCTCTCTCTCCACCGCTGATAAGCAAGACACGCTGGAAACGACGGATGTACGCGTCCGCCTGGAAAAAATCAATCAGCATCTGGCTAAAGAACTCGAAGTCCAGCAATTGCGAAACAAGATTCAATCTGAAGTGCAGGATCGGGTTCAACAAACGCAGCGTGAGTACTACTTG
>DATHJP010000843.1:0-2293 GCA_035489695.1 Terriglobales bacterium | reverse complement strand
TAGCTAGTTTCTGTCGCGAAATGGGTGAGTTTGACGCCGACTTCGCTTCCACCACCTTGTTGTGGGGTTTTAGGGGCGTGCCAAGCCCCATCGGATTTACCGTAGTTCTGTCGGATGGATTATGGCTCGCTGGTTATTTACGGTATAAGAGGACTGTTAATCTTAATATGACATCCCAGCCAAACGCAGTGGTTCGGCGCTGTGACGAGAGTGGCTTCTCCTGGCAGTATTTTCAGGCCGCGGCTCGCCGGCGGTTTGGCTTTCGCTTGTCCAAGAGGTCGGCGATCCGCATCAGATTATTAGCCAGGACTGCTGCGCCCACAAGAACCTCGAATCGCTCACGGCCTTTCAGCAAACAGCGTTTCATGCCTCGGCCGCGAAAGAGCACCGAGATGCGTCCCTCGATACCTGCCCGGAACCGCTGGCCCTTCTTGAAGACACGACTGCGCTCCAAGTCTTCCTGCTCTGCCGTTCGCTGCCCACCCCTCTGGGGTATGCACACCTGACTCACGCCGGCATCCTTACAGTTCTCCACGTTCTCGGCGCTGTAGAAGCCCCGGTCAGCAGCGTAGCAGTCCGGTGCGTGTTGGAAAGTTTTCTGGTGTTGATCCAAGGAAGCTTGCACATGGTCGCTATCGACGGGATTCCCCTCCAGCACTCGATACTCGGTTATTAAGCCATGAGAACTCTCGGCCAGGAAAACCTTGTGGCCGAATTCCACCGGCTTCAGTGTCTTGCCGCGCTTGATCAAATCGGTGTGCGGTTCGAAGATCGAATAGAGTTTCTCTTCGGCGGGAACCGTCTCGCCCTGCAATACCCGGCGCCGCGTCTGGTCGATGACCCGGACTCCGAGTGCGCAGAAATCGGTGATCTCCTTACAGATTCCGTCAATCACCGCGCGCGTGATTTCGTCGACCTTGCGGACGCGTTTGGCGGCCGCGATCACTGGTTTGGCATTTCTCACCACTTGCTCGCTGATCTGGATGAGTTCGCGGTACTTGGGAGTTTGTTGCTGTTCCCGCTGACGGGCGGTCATGCGTTGGATTGCTTGCATGCGGCGGCGGGCGCTGCGCGTGCGATCGGTAAAGCTTTTTACTCCCCGAGGTAATTTCTCATGGAGTTCCCAGATCAGACGCGTGACCGTGCGCACGGTGTCCCACAATAAGGTGGCATCGGTGGGGTAGTGAATATTGGTTTCTACGACCGTGGTATCCACGCGGAGTTGCTTGCCGTCTTCCAGGTCGAGTTTCACCGCTGCCTGCACTACGAGTTGGTTGACGGCCGCCAGCGTGGCCGGGGTGATCCGGTTGAAGGCGCGGTTGAAGGCATCGTGCAGGGGAACGGAGTGGCTATCGAAAAGGGTAAAGGCGCGCAAGGTGAAGCCATCGTTGATGCGCTCGCGGAGGTCGCGGTAATCCCAATTCTTGACGCGCATGAGAACCAACGAGCGCAGGGTCTGCGCGGGCGTAATGCCGTGGCGCCCAGCATTGGGCTTTTTCAGGCCACGTTCCAGATCCTTGCGCACGAGTTCGATCAGCGTCGCATGTTCCTCCAGGAAGTCAGCGACGCGCTGCAGAGTGGGATCGAGGTGCACACCCAGACTCTGTAACTGGAGATCGGCGAAACTGAGTTGGGGAACGGGAAGGCGGCTCATCTCTTCTTCTCCGCTCGCAGCAGTTCCAGGTTGATTTCACAGATGCGCTCCAAGGAGGCTTTGAGCTTGTGGTAGTTTCGCAACCACTGCTCGACGACTGGCTTCTGTTCCGGGCGAAGACTGAACTGCCTGGTGCCCCCGCCCGGATAGCTGACCGTCAATACCCATACGGGATGGCCCTTTCCGTCGGCACATACAGCACAACCGGTGCGATGGCGAATAACGCGGCGGAGCAAGGAGCCGCGGACGATCTCGGCGGAGAACGGGAGGGCCTCGGCGAGTTTGGCACGCTTGCGCAGAGCTGCTTCTTGATTCATCTATATAGATGAAATATCATTCACTGAAACTTGTCAAGTATCAGGCTGACATTTTTCTTCCGATTTGTTTTATCGAAGGCCCCCAGAACCGTGTGCCTTGAAGCGAATCAGGAAGCTCACCGCCTGTTGCTGACTGCTAACCAGCCAGAACTCAACAGTTTATGGGTTTTGCGACAGAAACTAGCTAGTTTCTGTCGCGAAATGGGTGAGTTTGACGCCGACTTCGCTTCCACCACCTTGTTGTGGGGTTTTAGGGGCGTGCCAAGCCCCATCGGATTTACCGTAGTTCTGTCGGATGGATTATGGCTCGCTGGTTATTTAC
>DATHJP010000842.1:0-4820 GCA_035489695.1 Terriglobales bacterium | reverse complement strand
AACCCGCATCCTTGAGCCTGGCGCCGTATTTAACGGCGGCGAGTTCTTGTTGGACGGACGATTATTGATGACCAGCGGTTCGGAAAAAGAGTTGAAGATCTGGTCGGTACGCCCATAGAGAGGGGTAACGTTCGGGTTGCCGGCGGGACGCCGGCGCTACATTTGCGCTGCGCTAGGAGGCGGGGCGCTCGTCGGCGGAGGGGCCGTAGATGGCTGGGACCTTTCCGCCCATGGGACGCAGATACGCGGAGAGCTGGCCTCGATGATGGATGGCATCGAAGAGAACGAACCAGAGAAACGTTCCTACCGGCTGCTCCGACGCGAGTTTTCCACCGTAGTAGAACTGGGCGCTTTGATTCCACGACGCTTCGTCCATCTTGGAAACTCGATCGATGAGTTCTTTTGACCAACGTTCGAACAAACGCAGCATCTCGTCCAATGGTGGTGGCGGCACGGCCTTCCTTTCAAATTTGTTCTCGATGACGGCCCCTAGACAGGCTTGAAGGTTGCTGGTCAATCTCCAGACCAGTTGTTCCGCCGAAGGAGAGCGATCGTCAGGCTTGTAGCTCAGCTGATCCTTGGGAAGGGCCTTTAGTACTTTTAGGAAAGCCGGTAATTCGGCTTGCTGGCGTTGAACATAGAATTCTCGAAGTGTCATTTCCAGGTTCCCCAATTTGTTCTAAAAGTTAGTTCAGGAGCGTTGCGGTTCCTCGCCGGCTAAAGCCGCCTCGGGATGAATACGAAGCGCTGATCAGCACGAGTGAACTCGTGCCTTTCAAATCTCGCCCCTGCCCACGCACTTTGTTCCGACGAAAGCGACCAGTTCAAATCGCGGTGCTGCCCCGCATTTTGCAGCAGGACCCCACTTCTCGCACAGGACGCGAGAAATGGGGCGTCGGGCCGGCGGGACGCCGGCGCTGCCACTGCTGCTACTTCGGTTGGGGGACGATGCGCAAATATGGCTTGGGCGACTTCCAGCCATTGGGATACTTCTGTTGCGCTTCTTCGTTCGACACCGAGGGCAGAATGATGACTTCGCCGCCCTGCTTCCAATTTGCAGGGGTGGCTACTTTGTGCTTCGCCGTGAGTTGAATCGAATCGAGGACGCGCAGCACCTCGTCGAAATTGCGGCCGGTGCTCATGGGATAGCTGAGCTGAAGTTTGATCTTCTTGTCCGGACCGATAACGAATACGGTGCGCACGGTGGCATTGTCCGCTGCGGTGCGTCCCTCGGAAGTATTTCCGCTCTCGGCGGGCAACATGCCATAGAGCTTGGCGATCTTGAGTTGCGGGTCGCCAATCATCGGATAGTTGACCTTGTGGCCCTGGGTCTCCTCGATATCGGCTGCCCACTTGGCATGATTGGTCACGGGATCCACACTCAGCCCGATAATTTTGGTATTGCGCTTGGCAAACTCGGGCTGGAGTCCTGCCATGTAGCCGAGTTCAGTGGTGCACACGGGGGTAAAGTCTTTGGGGTGAGAAAACAAAATCGCCCAACCGTCGCCGATCCACTCATGAAAGCGAATCGTACCCTGCGTGGTTTCGGCGGTGAAATCAGGAGCCGTGTCATTAATACGGGGGACGGAGGATACGGCTGGAGTTAAGGTTGCGGTGCTCATGGTTAATCTCCTCTATAGCTGAATTGGTCGTCCCGATATATCAGGACGGAATGCCACCGCGGCTTTCAAAACGGGTGAGTAACAAAAAAGAAGCCCACCCAATCAGCGCCGGGTGGGTGTCAAAAGACCTTCGCGTGCTACCCACACACCGGCGCCTGCGTACAACAACACAGGACGACCGGCATGGAGCACATGCGCATAGTTAAAGGATACGCGGGGGTTAGAGTGCAGTCAAATGTATCGGCTACTTTGAGCAAGAGCACGCAGAGGGCACAGAATCACTGCTGGCTTTTGGAGTGATTGTAGGGGTCCTTCGACTTCACCGGAACCCGCTTCGCGGATTCCGATTCCGCTCAGGATGACAAGCATTGTTAGAACCCGTTTTCGCTCAGGATGACAAGCATTAGCTCAGGCTGACATCGTTTGCTGTCTCACATCTGACTGAGAGACCTGGAAGGCAGGCGCTACAATAAGC
Organism: Terriglobales bacterium; assembly: GCA_035489695.1. Classification (GTDB taxonomy): domain Bacteria; phylum Acidobacteriota; class Terriglobia; order Terriglobales; family Acidobacteriaceae; genus 40CM-3-55-5. The sequence continues at coordinate 2,723 of DATHJP010000842.1, read as the reverse complement.
CCCGCATGGCGAGCAAACAGCGGCGATTTCCCTTCGTGCAGTTGGATGTCTTTTCCTCGGTTGCGCTGGAGGGCAATCCTTTGGCGGTTTTGCCTGACGCCCGAGGGTTGAGCGACGAGCAGATGCAGGCGGTTGCGCGGGAGATGAATCTCTCCGAGACAACGTTTGTTCTGCCCGACGATCCGGCGGTGGAACGCGAGCGCGGAGTGCGGGTGCGCATCTTCACCGTACAAGAAGAACTGCCGTTCGCAGGTCATCCTACGTTGGGAACCGCGTTCGCATTGCGCAAGGCGAACGCTAGCGAAATTGCGCTCAATCTGAATGTCGGCAAAGTTCCGGTACGCTTCACGGAAACGCGCGGGCAACCGGTATTCGGAGAGATGACGCAGAGGGATCCGAAATTTGGTCCACAACATGATCGCGAGGCCGTGGTCCGCGCGGCAGGGCTACGCGATGGGGACGTCGACCCGTCCTTGCCGATTGAAACGGTTTCAACTGGTGTGCCGTTCACCATTGTGCCTTTGCGTGGGCTGGAAGTAATGAGCCGGCTGCGAGTGGATCTCAGCGGATCCGAGGAATACCTGCGAAAAATTGGCGGGCAGTTTTTCTATTTCGTTACTCGGGAAACAGTGGACTCCGCCGCCCGTCTGCATGCGCGAATGATCTTTTACAACGGCGAGGATCCGGCTACTGGGTCCGCAGCAGGATGTGCCGCCGCGTGGATGGTGGCTCATGGGGTTGCTGATCCAGAGGAGCAGGTGCTCATTGAGCAAGGAATCGAAATGCATCGGCCCAGCCGGATGTTTGTCCGCGCATCGAGGATGGATGACCGAGTGGTTAACGTCCGCGTGGGTGGCAATGTTGTGGAAGTGGTGCGCGGCGAAATTTTTTTCTGAAGGTTTGCGCTGGTTTGGCGCGAAAAATCGCGCCATGCACAAGCCGAAAAAAAATTCAATGGGGCGAATTCCCCATTGGCATCGGCGGTACTTTACAGAGACTGGTTTCGGCTTTAGGATGCAATCACTGCTTGAGTTTTCCAGCCAATAATTGAAAGGTCCTTAGGCCTGCCGCAAGAAAATGTTTTGTGGGCGGCCACTCCGGAAAGAAAAATGAAGCCGAAAAGAACTATCCTTTGTGTTGACGACAATGAACAATCACTTTCCATCCGTAAAGTTCTGCTGGAAACCCGGGGTTATCGAGTGCTCCCGTGCGCTACGGGAGAAGAAGCCCTGGAACGCTTCAAGAAGGGTGGAGTGGACCTGGTACTTACCGATCTCATCATGCCCGGCTTGGATGGGACTCGGCTGATCGAACAGATCAAGGGGCTGTCGCCACAGACGCCCGCGATTCTGCTCTCCGGCAAAGTCAGGATTTACGATCGCGAGACTCGCGCCGATGTTTTTCTTCCCAAGGGGATGTACGCTCCCGCGGAATTGTTAGAGAGGATTCGTCTGCTGCTGGTGCGTAAGCGCGGGCCCAAGCGGGCGCAGTCACGAACGCCGCGTGTTCCCACTCAAATCGGCGTTGCTTAGGAGCTGCGGCTGCCTGCGGTCGCGTCTGCTGATTCAATGATCCAATTTCGAGGTGGAGTTGTGTTTGTTTCAGCTGCCCGATAGCCGGCGGGACGCCGGCGCTACAGGTGCCACGAATTTTGCGGTTCGTGTAATATCCATTACCTGGATGTCCGCCATTATTGAAGCCGTAGAACTGCGCAAGACCTACCGGGTGGGCAAGATCGAAGTACCTGCTTTGCGGTCGATTTCCTTCTTCGTGGAGAAGGGGGAGTTCGTCAGCGTGGTAGGGCCATCGGGCAGTGGTAAGTCCACGTTGTTCTACCTGTTGGGCGGGCTGACGCAGCCTGACTCCGGCCACGTAATCATTGATGGAGACGACTTTGCGAAGCTTTCCGATGCCGAACGCACGCGTATGCGTAAGCGCAAGATCGGATTTGTTTTCCAGAAATTCAATTTGCTGCCTACTCTGGATGCCAAGTCCAACATCGACATTGCGCTGGACATTGCGGGCAACAATGGCAATCGGGACGCGGCATATTTTGACAAGATCGTCGGACTGTTAGGCATCGCTAAACGTCTTCATCATCGCCCGTCCGAGCTTTCCGGCGGCGAACAACAGCGTGTGGCATTGGCGCGGGCGCTGATCAACAAGCCGGCAATTGTGCTGGCCGATGAACCCACCGGCAATCTGGACTCGAAGAATTCAGAAATTGTGCTGAAGATGCTACGACAGTCAAACCAGGATCTGGGTCAGACGGTACTTATGATCACCCATAATCCGGAAGCCGCAAGTTATGGAGATCGCATCATTCATATGCGCGATGGCGAAATGGTTGCGCCGGAGCAAGATCCGCAATGGAAGGGACACTAGGGGAATTGTCGATTTCCGATTTCCGATTTCCGATTTCCGATTTTTGATTTTTGATTGTTGATTGATGATTGATGATTGATGATTGATGGTTAGTTCACCAAGGCTTTAAGAATTTACAATTACAAATCACACAATCACCAATCAACAATTTCCCCATGGAAGATCTGCGTAAACCGATTCTGCCGGGCAAGGGGGCATCCGACTACGAGCGCTATCTGCGCACGGATGAGTTGCTGTCGCTGCAAAAACTTCCTCAGGAATTTTTGCACGCCGATGAACTGACTTTCCAAGTTGTGCATCAAGCCTCGGAATTGCTGCTGAAAGGCGTGGCCTGGGAA